>JAPSIC010000105.1 GCA_031179165.1 Brevibacterium sp. | reverse complement strand
CTGTGCTCAACCGCGGACCTCCTCGACCTCGTCGGCCCCGACCATCGCAGCGCCGAGGCAGGCGATGAGTCCAGCGGCGCGGCGGCCGGTGGGGTGAGCGGAGCGACGGCCGGCGGGTCTGCGACTGTCGAAGGGTCCGCGGCTGAGGAGTCGGCAGTGACGGGATCTCGTTCGCAGGCAACTCCTGGTTCGCAGGCAGGACCTCGGTCGCAGGCAGGACCTGGTGCGGGACGGCGCCGAGGCACCTCGGCGGCTTCGCATCCGCCGGCACCCCGGCGCACGGTCCTGGCGCTGGGCCTCTTCGAACCGGGCAGCGGCTATGACAGCGCCCTGCTCGAGTCGGCGCGGTCACTCGGGGACTTCCTCGTCGTCGCCATGTCCGCCTCGGCGGGACTGAGCTCGACCGATTCGGCGGCCGCGACGACGGCGCTGCTCAGCTCGGACCCGAACGTCGACGTCGTCACCACGTTCTCCGCCGATGCCGCGGCAGTCGTCGAGACCGTGCGTCCCGATGTCATCGCCGTCGACACCTCGAAGCAGACGACGTTCCGGCCGGCTGAGCTGGTCCTGCAGTTCTCCCACCTCGACATCGCCGTCGTCGACCTCAGCCAGGGTCTGGAGGCGACAGCGGCCCACGCTGTGAAGGAGGCCCGATGAATGTTCAAGCCCGCACGGGTTCGCCCGAGAACATGAGTTCGGCCATACGCACCAGTCCTCACGCCCGGACATCGGCCCAGTGGGGTGCGGCCGCCACCCCGCCTGCCGCCGAGGCCCCGGTCGACGTGCTGATCCCGACCTGCGATCGACCCACCGAGCTCGCCGTCACCCTCAGCGGACTCGCGGCGCAGATGGACGCCGACTTCAACGTCGTCATCAGCGACCAGTCCCGTGAACCGGTCGAGTCTCGGACTGGGGTGGCTCCGATGATCACCCTCCTGCAGGCGCAGGGACGCCGGGTGACGGTCGCGCGCAACCTGCCCAAGCGGGGGATGGCCCAGCAGCGCCAGAATCTGCTCGATCTCAGTTCGGCCGACTTCGTCCTCTATCTCGACGACGACGTGTGGCTGGAGCCGGGGACGATCACCAGGCTGCTCACCGCACTGAGGACGCAGGGCTGCGGGTTCATCGGATGCGCGGTCCAGGGCCTGTCGTACCTCGATGACCGCAGGCCGCAGGAATGGGAGGAGTTCGACGAGTGGCAGGGCCGGGTCGAGCCGGAGTTCCTGTCCCGGACCGCCGAGGAGCTCGACCGGTGGAAGCTCCACAACGCCGCGAACCTCTGCCACATCGCGGCCGAGCGCGGCTTCACGACGGCGCGGCCGGGCATCTACCACGTGGCATGGGTCGGCGGCTGCGTGCTCTTCGACCGGCAGAAGCTCGAGGACGCCGGCGGCTTCGAGTTCTGGGACAAGCTGCCCGACGATCATGTCGGTGAGGACGTCTACTGCCAGTGGCAGGTGATGCGCCGCCACGGCGGAGCCGGGCTGATCCCCAGCGGCGCGGTGCACCTCGAATCGCCCACGACCCTCCCTCGGCGTGAGCATGAGGTCGCGGAGGTGCTCGAGCCCGAACCCGCCTGAGTCGGGCTCGGGGCCGCTTCCGGCGGCGGAAGGTGAGTTCTGCATCGCGGATGACACCGCGACCCGCTTTTGCCATCATCGGTGGCAGACCGGGCGACCGCCCGGCGACAGCAACGATCGACCAATTGAGGAGACAGAGATGACCGAATCGCCAGATCCCGACCAGATCAACACCGAGGACTTCACCTCCGACAACCCCGCCGCGGACGATTCGGTCGAGCAGGTGCCCGAGGCCGCTCCCGACACCGAGGCGGAGCGTCCCGGCTCCGATGCCGGCGATGCGATGAGCGAGGACGACCTGGTCGACGAATGGGGTGAGGAGTCGTTCCCCGGCAGCGACGCTCCTGGCCACTACTGAGTCACTGCCGAGGAGTGCACCCTCTCGGCGTGTCCGGATGGTCGTTCGGGCACGCCGATGGCGTCCAGGACGTGAACTCCTCTAGAACAAGAATCGGGTTTTGTAAAGGGGGGTTGTGAAGCCGTGATCGCATAGTTAACGTCGCTTCCACTATGGCTTCTCCTTCTGCTGCAGGCCTCGGAGCCACCGGGGACTGCGCCGGGAGGGGGCCGGAGACATTCTGCAACAGTCAGGAGTGGACGATATGACAACCGCGATCCAGATGGCCCGGAAGTACGCGCAGGCGTACGGCACGTCCTCACGGAAGGACAAGGGCCGCTTGCTCGACACGATCACGGTTGCCACCGGGTGGAGCCGCGACCATGCCAGGCATCAGCTCCGGCAGCAGCTGGCCCTGATGGCCGATGGAGTGTCCCCCGATTCGGTCCCCGATCGCCGCCGCAGCAAGCCGAAGAAGTTCTCCCTCACCGCTCGGAAGACCCTGCAGTACGTCTGGGAGCAGGCGGGCCAGCCGTGCGGCAAGTACCTGGAGGCCGCAATGCCCGAATGCGTCGCCTCGCTCGAGGCCCACGGGCATCTGCAGCCGGGACGAGACGGCTACTCGGACGAGGTGCGCAACGAGCTGTTCCAGATCTCCGCGGCGACGATCGACCGCTATCTCAGCTCCGAGAAGTCCGACACCACCGAGGACATCCTGCTCTCGGGTTCCGGCACCGGCCTGCGGACCTCGGTCTCACTCCATGCGACCAAACACCTCGCCGAACCGGAACCGGGATACTTCGTCGCCGAGTACATCGACCCGGATCAGGAGGAGGAGAACGGTGCCGGACGCCGCACTCTGACCCTGACCGACATCCGGATCGGCTGGGTCCGCACGGTGAGCTTCGAGCCCGATGCCGACCCCGTGTCTGTGCTCGCCGAGGCGGTCGCCGCGATTCCCTACATCGTCACCGGGCTGCTCGTCAGCCCGGAGCTGCCGCTGGACGAGATCGAAGCCTGGGGTGCGGAGAGGATGGTCGAGGTCCATCCGATCTCGGCGATCAACCACGGCATCCGGATGGCCGAGCGGAAGCGGAAGACCGTCGACACGCTCCAATCCGTGATCAAGAACAATCCGCACGTCGACGTCGATCTGGCCAATGACATCTGGGACGCCCTCGGGGACCGGCTCAACTTCTTCATGCCGGTCAAGAACCCCGTCGGCTGGCGGCGGACTCCATCAGGGGTGCGTCGTCGTGTCTACGACGATCCCATGACTCCGATCAAGCGACTGCTCGGCTCACGGATCCTCTGCCCGGCGCAGACGCAGGAGATGGAGGACTACGCCGCGTCCCTCGACATCGCGGAGCTGACCACGCGGATCAAGAACATCAAGTCCTTCCTCGACATCGCGATCCACGAGGGGAGCTGACCGGCCCGGCAGATCCCGACAGACCGCTCGGCCCCGCCCGACGGGTCGTGACTCGACTGACCCTGACCCCACCAGGAGGAGAACGCAATGGCCCATGATGACCACCCGACCATTCCCGGCAAGCCCGGTCCGCGCACCCCCGAGCTCGAGGAGCCGACGACTCCCCAGCCCCCGCTGCCTCCCAAGCCCGATCAGAGCGGCCCCCGCCCGGTGTCGCCGACCGGTGCGCCCAGCGCTGACACCCCGGCGGACCAGGCCCAGCAGGGCGCCTATCAGACCACCGCTCAGGGTGCCCGCGTCTCCGACACGGACCATTCGCTCAAGGCGGGTCGCCGGGGACCGCTGCTCATGCAGGATCACCACTTCCGGGAGAAGATCACCCACTTCGACCATGAGCGCATCCCCGAGCGCGTCGTCCATGCCCGAGGTGCGGCGGCACACGGCACGTTCGTCTCCTACGGCAGTGCGGCCACCGTCTCGAAGGCCGCGTTCCTCCAGAAGGATGTCGAGACCGAGGTCTTCACCCGCTTCTCCACCGTCGTCGGCAACCGCGGGTCCGCCGACGCCGTGCGCGACACCCGCGGCTTCGCGACGAAGTTCTACACCTCGGACGGCGTCTTCGACCTCGTCGGCAACAACATCCCGGTCTTCTTCATCCAGGACGCGCTCAAGTTCCCCGACATCGTGCACGCGGCCAAACCGCATCCCGACCGGGAGATCCCGCAGGCCCAGAGCGCCCACGACACGTTCTGGGACTTCGTGTCGCTCCACACCGAAGCGACCCACCACACGATGTGGCAGATGTCCGACCGGGCGATCCCCCGGTCCTATCGGACGATGGAGGGCTTCGGCATCCACACCTTCCGGCTGGAGAACGCGGCCGGGGAGACCTCGCTGGTCAAGTTCCACTGGAAGCCGAAGGCCGGAGTCCACTCCCTGATCTGGGAGGAGGCGCAGATGGTCAACGGGGTCGATCCCGACTACCATCGGCGCGATCTCGCCGACGCCATCGAGGCCGGCGCGTTCCCGCAGTGGGAGCTGGGAATCCAGGTGTTCCCCGACACCGAGGACGAGATGTTCGAGGGCATCGACCTGCTCGATCCGACGAAGATCGTGCCCGAGGAACTGGCCCCGGTTCAGCCCGTCGGTCTGCTCACCCTCAACCGCAACCCGAGCAACTTCTTCGCGGAGACGGAGCAGGTCGCCTTCCACCCCGGCCATCTCGTCCCCGGCATCGACGTGACCAACGACCCGCTGCTGCAGGGGCGCCTGTTCTCCTACCTCGACACGCAGATCAGCCGCTTGGGCGGGCCGAACTTCTCCCAGCTGCCGATCAACCGCCCGCACTGCCCGGTCAACGACATGTTCCGCGACGGCATGCACCAGACCGCCGTGCATCGCGGGGCCGCACCGTACAAGCCCAACTCCCTCGACGGCGGCAATCCCTTCGACGCCCCCGCCGACGACGACCACACCTTCGTCGAGGTGCCGACCCGGGTCGCCGAATCGACGAAGGTGCGGCAGACCCCGCAGACCTTCGACGACCACTTCTCCCAGGCCCGGCTGTTCTGGCTCAGCCTGTCCCCGATCGAGCAGTCGCACCTGGCCGACGCGTTCACCTTCGAACTCGGCAAATGCTATGAGGAGACGATCCGGAAGCGGCAGCTGGAGGTCCTCGCCTCCGTCGACTCCGAGCTGGCCGCGATGGTGGCGCAGGGTCTGGGCCTCGAGGTCCCCACCCCCGAGGTGCAGCCGGCCACGGACGTCGCCGGGAGCCCGGCACTGTCCCAGCTCGGACGCCAGTGGCCGATCGAGGGACGCAAGGTCGGCATCGTCACCGGCACCGCCACTCCCGCCCAGCAGGCCGTCAAGGCGCACGAGCTCATCGCCGAGGCGGGAATGGTGCCGATCCTCATCGCCCCCGCGGGAGGAAGCATCACCTCGGGCGGGACGTCGGTCGCGGTCGAGCGGACGTACATGACCATGTCCTCGGTCGAACTCGATGCCCTGATCTTCGCCGAGGAAGTCGAGCTGACCGTCGAGATCGACCGCCTCGTCTCCGAGGCATGGCGCCACCTCAAGTTCATCGGCGCCTACAGCGACTCCTCGACCTGGATGGAGAAGTACGGGATCGCGGCGAGCGATCCGGGAGTGTACTGCGAGGACGACCTCGACAGCATCGTCGGGCAGATCGCGGCCGGTCTCGCCGAACACCGCGCCTGGGCCCGCGCCCAGAGCTGAGGCAGGGCACCGAGGTGTCGGGTGAATCGTCGCCGGGCACCGGGACAGACCGAACACAGATGACGCCACCTCGGTTCGCGCCGATGTGGCGTCGTGCTGCCGGCCCAGATGAGAGCGCGTGGCCGAAGTCAGTCGGTTGCCGGTGGGGCCAGTCGGCCTCAGGTGAAGTCAGTCGACTGCCGGTGGGGCATCCGCCCGTGGCACCGCGTCGGGAGCCGGGGCGCGGAAGCCGACGATCTTGTGGGAGCCGTCGCACATCGGCGGGATGCCGCTCTTGCCGCAGCGGCACAGGGCGACCACTCGCCGCCCCGGTTCCTCGGCAGGACGTCCCGGGGCGGGGGCGATGAGGAAGTCTCCCCGCACCAGCAGCGGCCCGTCCGGGCAGGGTGTGATGGTGACCGGTTCGGATTCGTTCTTCACGATTCCCCCACTTTCCTCGATGGTTCCACTGTCGCCGGTCGGATCGTCTGCCGACCGGCGGTTCGTTGCGCCTGATCGGTGTGCCGCGGCCGGTCGGCTCGCCGTGCCTGCTCAGCCCGCCGCGCCTGCTCGGCATGCTGCGCCTGCTCGGGGCGCTGCAGCCGATCGCGGTGGATCTGCCGCAGCCGCCGCTGCGAGTTCGCCGCCACTCCCAGCCTCTGGCCGTGGTAGTCCACTCCCCCGCGCAGCCGCAGCCCCAGCGAGAGCCAGGCGCAGACCGCTCGCTCGGCCAGCCAGAGCGGGGCCCAGAGGCTCGCGGTTGCCGGGAACACGGTGGTGCCCGCGGCCCGACGACGTCCCACCTCGGCGACACCGATGACGATGACGACCGCCGCAGCCAGGCGTCGAGGTCGGCGGGCCGCCGCAGCGAGCATCGGCAGCAATGAGAGCTCGACGAGGAATCGCAGCGGCTGAGCGCAGCTGTCGTAGGCCTGCCGGACCCGCTGGTCGGCGAATCCGGCGACGGTGGGCGGACGACGGGCGACGAAGAGATCGCGGACGCTGCGGACGATCCCGCCGCGGGCCTTGACGGTCCGGATGAGTTCGAGGTTCTCGAACAGGACGTCACCGTCGTAGCCGTCCTCGAGCATCGAGGTCCGCAGGGCCAGTGTGCCCGGGTAGTCGGAGCCGAAGGCCCGGTTGATCAGTGACCGGGCGGTGTCCCAGCGGGCATGCCAGGGCAGGCGCTGCGCGCCTGCGGGGCTGAAATGGTTCTGCGGGATGACCAGGTCGGCGCGGTCGAGCTCGCCGACGATCCGGAACAGGTCCTCGGGCTCGTACCGGACGTCGTCGTCGGCGATCACCGTGTTCGCCCGGCGCAGTCGCGGCACCGCCGCGAGCACGCCCGCCACCTTCCCGTTGCGGCAGGCGGTGGGGTCGGCGTCGAGGACCGTGATCCCGTCCGGGAACGCGGCCCGGTGGCGCTGCCGCTGCTCAGGGTCGGAGCCGTCGACGACAATGACCTCGGCGAACTCCCTGATCGATTCGAGGTAGCTGGCGAGCTCGGCGAGGCCCTTGTCCTCACGCCACCGCAGCGGCAGCACATAGTGCAGCGGCAGGATCGGCGCACTGACCCCCGTCATCGGGTCTCGGGAACTTCACGCAGGGAGGTTCGTCCCTCGGTCCAGTTGTCGTACATATGAGCGGCGACGAGATCGTCGACGTGGAGGCAGGCGGTGGCGCCGAAGATGATGTCGGCGATGAGCTCGGGATCGGAGTCGGCCAGGCCGCCGGCCAGATCCCGGCCCGCGATCTGCTCGTGGACCGCGTCGGCCTCGACGTGCTCATCGAAGTACCGGGTGACATCCTCGGTGCAGCCGTGACGGGAGAAGGCCCGGGAGTAGAACTTGTTCGGGATCGACGAGGTCATCTCGAACGCCGCGAGGTGACCGACGATCGCCCCGCGGAGGCGCCGGTTGAGCCCGAAGAAGCTCATCGTGTTGAGCGAGTTGAGGGTGACGGCCGGCACGAGGTCGAGGTAGACGTCGGGTCGGTCGTCGAGCCCGAAGCTGCGCAAGGTGCGGGCGAAGATCTCGGCGTGGACCCGCTCGGGGTCGCCTGCTCCGTACTCATCCGACTGGATCTCGACGATCGCGGCCTTGGCCCGGCCCCGCAGCCGCGGGATCGCCCACGAGTGCGGGTCGGCTTCGCGCAGCGTGTAGATGGAGCGGTGGATGAGGAATTCGCGCAGCTGCTCCACCGAGGCGTGGCGGGCCGCCCACATCGCCAGGGTGGGCTTGGCGGCGCCGGCCGTCATCTCGAACAGTGCGTCGGCGACCTCATCTCCGGTCTGCGGCAGGGTCGGCGGCAGCGGACTGTGGATCCGGAGTGCCGCCTCGAGCTGGGCCTCGATGAGGCGCCGGATGCCGATGAGCTCGGGGTGCCATTCCCACTCTCCGGTGACGAAGTCGGCCGGGCCGTAGTGGAGCAGGTAGAGGAGGAAGAGGGTGAGCTGGAGGTCCTCGTCGGCGAAGAGGTCATCGGTCTTCTCCAGGGCGGTGACGACGTGTGTTCTCAGCTCGTCGAGATCGGCCGGCCCCGCCTCGGCGTCGGTGGTGAGGACGGTGATCAACGTCTCGCTCACCGGACCTCGGGGAAGAGGAGAGGTCCGAGTGCGATCAGTGAACACTTGCGCCGTCATTGAGGTTCCTCCTGATGAAGTTATGCAGCCCGGCAGGGCGCGACCCGGCCGGTCCAGAGAACGGTCTGATCATTCTTCCAATATCAGGGGTGCTTGTCATGGCGGAGGAGAGACTCACACAGTTTCACCGCGAGCGTTCAGCGTTCACCGTCGGTTGTGCGATTCGGGTTCTGGTCGATGCGGCCTGCCGTCCGCTCCACGTCCCCGGCGCCGGGATCCATCAGCGGCTCGGAGGCGTGGTCCGCGCGCAGGGTGATCCGTCCGGGATCGAGCCGTGCGACTTCGCTCCACGGGATCAGCACGGAGTCGCGGTGCATCCGGTGGAGGAACCAGGAGAAGATCTTCGGCCGGGTCATCCCCGCCCGTTCATAGCCGAGGAAGGGCACCTTCCGGCGCCCGCCGACGATGAGCGCCTCCAACCGCGCCTCGGTCGAGTCGCCGAGGCCGCGGCTGAACCGGAGGTCGAGCACCCAGCCGAGGTGGCTGCCGGCCGAGTCGAGCACCTCGGCGCCGGTGAGATCACTGAGAATCACGATTGCCCCCGGGGATCTTGGAGATGACGTGCCGCTGCATCCACCGTTCGACCCAGGCGGCGGCCATCTCATGCCGCGGCAGGTCGAGGTCGACTGTGACGTCGACGTCGGTGACGTGGTCCCAGCCGATGCGGTGCCACCGAGACGAGGGAGGGCGGCCGCCGAAGATGCGGGTCGCGAGCACCGGCCCGGTGAGGATGTTGGTGATCACCGGCGGATCGGCGTCGGGGTCCAGGGGCTGCCCGTAGGGGATGTCGCTGATCTCGAGCTCGTCGACGACGGCGACGGGATCGCCATCGCGGTCGAGGATCTGCCGGTCGACGATGTGCAGCTTCGCGTCGAGGTGCTGAGGTTCGGTCATGCTCCGGCTCCTGTGATGATCATCAGGGGTATGGCGGCCGCGGAGGCGGCGATGACGATGACGAGGTAGATCAGCGCCAAGGCGTTGGTGAATGGCCCGTTGACATGGTCGCCCATGTACTGCGGATCGTTGGCCACGATGAGGATCGGCAGGTAGGTCAGGGGCAGGGCGATGGCGGAGAAGACCACCGACAGCTCGGTCACCTGCACGGGGTCGACGCCGGTGCACAGGATCCCGATGCCCAGCAGCACGCACACGATGATGGTCACATGGAAGCGGGCGGCATGGGTGGGCTTGCGGGTCTTGCCCCACCGCCAGCCGAAGAACTGCGAGAGCATGTACCCGGTCGACAGCGTCGATTCGAGGGCGGCGCCGACGGTCGCGGCGACGATGCCGAGGATCACGACTGCCAGGAGCAGCTTGCCTCCCGCCTCGGCGACCGGGAGGACGACCTGCGACAGGGAGCTGACCTCGATGCCCTGGGGGAAGAGGACGATGGCCGCGCAGGCGGAGATCGCGAGCGCGATCAGGGCGCCGACGGGGAAGCCGATGAGGACGTTGCGGCGGGATTCGGCGATCTTCTGCGCCGTCCACTTCTCCTCGATCGCGCTCGAGGAGTAGAACAGGACCTGGTAGGGGGTCATCGCGGAGCCGAAGATCGAGATCGCGAAGTACCAATAGGTCGCGACGTGCTCGTTGCCGGGCACGGACGGCTGGAAGATCTGGTCGGAGAGCTCGCCCCAGTCGGGTCCGAGCATGAACACCGCGATCGCGAACCCGACCAGGGCCAGTCCGAGGAACGGCACGGTCTTCTCCATCGAGGAGAACTTCACCCGCCAGATGATGAGCCAGACGGCCAGCGCCGCGACCGGCACCCAGAGCAGGTAGCTGACGCTGCTGGCCAGCTGCAGCGCCAGGGCGATGCCGCCGATCTCCGCGGCGACGGTGAGCAGGTTGATGAGGAACGAGGCGGAGAGGTTGGCCAGTCCTGCCCGGGGCCCGAGGCGCTCGCGGATGATCTCGAACGTCGCCCGTTTGCTCACGGCGCTGACGCGTCCCGACATCTGGGTGAAGACGCAGACGCCGATGACGCCGACGAGCAGCACCCAGGCCAGCGAGAGACCGAAGCGGGAGCCGACCTGGGCGTTGACGACGAGGTCGCCGATGTCGACGAAGCCGCCGATCGCGGACAGCAGACCCAGGAGGATGCCGACGACCTTCTTCACTGCCGAGCCTCCAGCTCCGCTTCGAGCGCGGACAGCTGCTCGACGGTCTCGGCCAGTTCGGCCACGATCTGATCGGGTGAGTCACTGCTCGTGCCCTCGATGGCATCCTGGGTGTTCGCGATGGCCTTGGCGCTGTCGGAGAGCTCGTCGAGGACCTTCTGCCGGGCATCGGACTGCGCGCCCGAGTCGACCGTGAGGCCGAAGACCTGCTTGTTCGACTTCTCGATCTGCTTGAGCATCTCCTCGCAGTTCGTCTCCGCGACGGTCGACAGGGTCCTGCCCTCCTGGAACTGCCCGAAGGTGTGGGAGACGGACTTGACCGCCGAGGTGGTCGTCTCCACCGCGCGGGTCATGTCCCCCCAGACCCCGCCCTCGGCGGTCACGCACCCGCTGAGGGTGAGCAGGAGGGCGACGGCACCGCCCGCTAGCAGTCGGGACAAGGTGGTCCCTCGTGTGGTCAGCGCTCGCGCTGCGGTCATCAGTCCTCCTGCTTCGAGTCGTAGGGTTCCGAGTCGGCGCGGCGCTGCGCAGATGTGAGTGTATTCTCCTTCCCCGTGGGCCGAAAGTCGAGGACGTACCTCAGTGGTCGCCGCCGCGAATGCGGGGACGAAACCCCTCGACTGCGCGGACGGATTCGCCGCGACTGCTAGGACGGACTCCGAGTTCTGTCCAGCCCCCTTGTGCTCAACGGGATTGGGAGCAGAATTGGTATCGTCGGCTCACCAGCCGCTGTACTGACCAGGTGGAGAGAGGTGAAGTCGTGGGGCGAATCGCCTACGTCGACCCTTCAGCCGAGGGGATCCGGAGGAAGGGCGCCGGGAAGGGCTGGTTCTACGTGCGCTGGGACGGGACGAAGGTTCCGCCGGGTCCGGAACTCGACCGGATCCGCTCTCTGGCGATTCCCCCGGCGTGGAAGGACGTGTGGATCTGTCCGCGCCCCGACGGGCACATCCAGGCCACCGGCGTCGATGGGGCCGGGCGGCGTCAGTACATCTACCACCCGGATTGGGTGGCCGAACGGCAGGCGGAGAAGTTCGACCGCTCGCTCGCCCTGGGCTGGACCCTGCCGAACGCCAGGCGGAGGGTCACGCTCGATCTGCGCTCGCGCGGCAGCACTCCCCGCCGAGCCCGGGCCGCCGCGTTCCGGATCCTCGACACGACGGGCATGCGCATCGGCAGCCGGGAGTATGCCCGGGTCAACGGCACCTACGGTGTGTCCACGCTGGAGATCCACCACGCCTCCGTCCGCGGCTCCTCACTCTCGCTCCAGTTCACCGGCAAGGGCGGCCAGGAATGGGCGGTCACCCTCGACGACACCGACCTCGCCAAGGCTCTGCGCCCCATGCTTCGCCGTGATCCGACCGAGCAGCTTCTGAGCGCCCGCGACGAGAACGGCACCTGGCGCAGCCTCTCCTCCGAGGCGATCAACGACTACATCCGCGACGTGGCCGGCGACGCCTTCACCGCGAAGGATCTGCGCACCTGGCGCGCCACCGTCGTGGCCGGGCAGTCGCTGGAGTGGGACCTGGCGGCCGGCACCGGCGAGAAGGAGCGGCGCACGCTGATCAAGGAGGCCGTGGACGTGACCGCGCAGTTCCTCGCCGACACCCCGAAGGTCACCCAGGACTCCTACATCGATCCGCGCCTCTTCGACGCCTTCCTCGAGGGTGACGCCCCCGCGAAGTTCCCTGTCACGGAGAGCGCGGTGCGCGAACTCCTCGATTCCCGGGCGCAGTCGGAGACTGGAGGTTCAGCCTCAGATGACGACGAACCGGCCTCGG
>JAPSIC010000104.1 GCA_031179165.1 Brevibacterium sp. | reverse complement strand
CTCCTGCTCACGGGGGCCACCGCCGAGGCGGCCGGGAGGGTGGCGAGTCCGAGTGAGGCCGCGCTGCCGGGTCTGTCGATCGTCGTCACCGAGGAGCCGACCGAGGTGCACTATGCGGCGTGGACGAGCGAGCGGTCCGAGGGCGAGGAGTTCGCCGGACTCGTCGAGGCCGCCGATCCCTGCCAGTTCGTCACCGCCTGGGCCGAGCATCCGGACGGGACCCGGTCGATGGTCGCGACCTGCCGGGTCGTCGAGCGCAGCAAGTGGGGTGTGATCACGAATCTCGTCACCCGCCCCGATCTGCGTCGGCGCGGGGCGGGCCGGTCCGTGGCCGTTGCGGCCTGCGCTCTGCTCGCGCAGCGGGGTGTGCGTTCCTATCTCGTCGACGTCGAGTCGTCGAACGAGGCCTCGCTGGCCCTCTTCGCCTCACTCGGGGCAGGCGTCAAGCACCGGTGCTGGTACGCGACCCTGGGCTGAGACACGGCCGTAGGCCAAGGCAGGGCTGAGACACGGCCGTGCGCCGGGGCAGGGGTGGGCCGGGGCGGAGATGCCGCGCTACTTGCACTCCACCTTGTTGACGGGACGGTAGACGGTGACGAACGAGTCCTTCGTCACCTTCCCGGTCGCGATCTCCTTCAGCGTGCGGGTGATCTTGATCGACCAGCCCTTCTTCGGCGACTGCGGGGAGCAGTCGGAGCCGGACTCGGTGACCGTGGCCGGGGAGGTGAAGTTGTAGCGCTCGGAGGCGTCGGCCTCGACCTCGTACGTCTTGACCCCGAACACCTTGGCGTGGACCTCACCGCCGGACAGGTGCATGTCGAGCACGACCGGGCTCTTCGTCGTGTTGGTGAACTTGAGGTCGATCGAGCTCCAGTCGAGCGTCGTCTCGCGGCCCTCGGGGTAGCGGGAGATGTAGCGCGAATGGGCGCGGTGCTCGTCGAGTTCGAAGCCGGCGAAGAACGCGGCGTTGAACAGGGTCGTCGAGACCTGCGAGACTCCCCCGCCGAAGTCCTCCTTCATCTGCCCCTCCGAGATCACCCCGGCCGGCTTGTAGCCGTTGGCGGCGGTGCGCTGCCCGAGGGCCTCGTTGAGGGAGAACTGCTCGCCCGGCTGGATCACTGTGCCTGAGACCGCCTTCGCGGCGACCCGCAGGTTGTTGTCGCGGTTGGGTGAGGATTCGTAGGGGGTGGAGAACTCGGAGACGACGTCGGAGACGTCGGCCTTCTCCGCCTCCTCGGTGGTGAATTCGGGTTCGACCTTCTCCAAGGTGACCTTCGCCTTGTCCGCCTCGCCTTCGATGGCGGCGAGGACGGCCCGGGACAGCTCCTCGCCCTTGACTCCGATCCCGGTCTTCGCCTCCACCACCTCAGGTTTGCCGTCGACGATCCTGAAGCTCGCGTCCTCGGCCGGACGCCCGATCTTCCTGTTGTCGTCGAGGACCTCCGTGCGCAGCGCCTTCTCGTCGAAGACGGGCACCAGCGCCGACTCCTTCGCCTCGAAGCCGAGGGTCTTGGCGATGACCTTCGTGCTCACGGTGAGGTCGCCGGCCTTGACCTCGGAGTCGGCATCGGCCGCCGGCTCGGCGCGGATCGTCAGGTCCTCACTCACCGCCTCCGCGGCGAATCCGTCGACGACCTCCTGCGCCTCGGCGGTCGTGATGTCGGGGTCGATCTCGGTGGCGTCGACCGTGATCGGCCCGTCGCCGCGCAGCCAGGAGCTCTCGACGGCGCTGCGCAGCTGCGTGTCGTCGACCTTCTGCCCGGTCACGGCGTCCTTGAGCTTCGGGGTGGTCTTGTCGTAGCTGACCTCGGCGTCGACCGGTTCGACCTCGAGGGCCTTGGTCACCTTGGGCGCTTCCTCGGCGAACTTCTCGTCGTCGACCGCGATCACCGGGGCGACCTCCTCGTCGCCGAACACGCGCTCGGCGATGACGACGGGATTGAGGGTGAAGCCGGTGATCTGATCGACCGTGCGGTCGACATCGACGCTGATGCCCGCCTTCTCGGGAGACAGGGTCGCCGTGGCCTCACCGGAGGCGAGCTCGATGTCCTTGTCCGCCCTGTCGGCGAGTCCGGTCTCGAGCGCGGCCTCGGCGTCGGCGGCGCTCTTGCCGCCGATGTCGACGCCGGCGACCGTGGTTCCTGACCCGACGACGCGCCCGCTGAAGAGACCGATGGCGAGGTAGAGGAGTCCGAGGCCCAGGGCCACGAACAGGATGATCGCCCACAGCTTCCGGCGGGGATCGGTGGAGCGGGTGTCAGACGACGCGTGTTTCGACATCATTCTCCATCGGCGGCGGGTTGGGCCACCAGTTTAGCGGGGCGCCTCAGTGCGCGGCACCTTGACGAACGCGAACACCGCCGCCAGCACCATCGGCCCGAGCAGCCAGCCCGCCGAGCGCAGGGTGCCGGTGACGACGATGTCCGAGCCGGGCAGCCACTGCGGCTGACCGAGGAGGTAGGAGAGGATGGCGATGACGAAGGCCGCCGCGAGCATCGGCCCGGAGCTGCGGTACATCGTCTTCAGGTGCCACAGCCCGCATGCGGCCAGCAGCAGGGCCAGCCCCAGCCCCCATGGCAGGATGACCGGCATTCCGCCGAGGTGGACGACGCTGACGTTGAGGTGCTGGAGGGCTCCGAGGACGCCGATGAGCAGGGCCAGCAGCACGGCATGGGCGTAGGCGAAGACGCCCGGCTTCCGCGGTGGGCGCCGGCGCCGGCGCAGGCCCGCGCCGGAGGCCGCCCCGGTCTCCGACAGACCCGCGCCCTGCCCGGAGTTGCGTGCCTCGACCTCGGCGAGGTCGAGGCCGATGAGGATGTGCCGGGCGTAGCCGGTCATCGTCATCGGCACGGCCGCCGCGACCTCCTCGCCCGCCCCGATCGAGTAGTACTCGTGGTCGACGATCTTGGTCCCGATGTCGTTGGACAGGGCGAAGAACCCGCCGGAGACCTGCACCTGGGTGCGATGAGCGGCCAGGGCCGCGGCCTTGGCCGGCAGCACCGCGGAGATGTCCTGGGCGATGACGATCTCGCCCTCGGGCGCCTTGGTCGGGATCGACTCGGCCGGGGCGAACCCGGTCTCGGCGAATCCGGGCTGCGCCGGGTCGAACATCTCCTCGGCCACCTCGGCGGGGACCTCGACGAACAGCAGGCGTCCCGTCTGCCACCGGGCGGACTCGACCGCGGCGACCGTGGCCTCGTGCACCCGGACGTGGTCGGGGTGGCCGTATCCGCCGTTGGCCGAATACGTGACGACCGCGTGCGGGCGGAGCTCGTCGATGACCGCGGCGATGCCTGCGGCGACCGTCGTCGGCTCGGCCGAGCAGAGCGAGTTCTCGGGCCGCTCGGATGCCGCGACGGCGTGGCCGTCGGGGCCCCATTCCATGCCCGAGTCCTCGAAGGTGCGGTGGCCGCCGAGGAACCGGTGGTCGCGCACGCCGAGGGCCGCCATCGCCTCGGCGATCTCGGTCTCACGCACGCGGGCGAGTCCGGCGCGGTCGCCGGCGAGATGGGCGAGTTCGGGAGGGATCACCTCTCCGCCCTCGCCCCTCGTCGCCGTCAGCACCGTGACGTGCGCCCCCTCGGCCACCAGGGTCGCGATCGTGCCTCCCGTCGTGATCGTCTCATCGTCGGGATGAGCGTGCACGAAGAGGATGCGTGGTGTCGGCGTCATCGCGGCGGAGCTGCTCAGGCGTTCTGGCGACGCATCTTGGAGTAGAGCTTCGCGCGCTCCTTCTGGTCGAGTTCGACCTTGCGGATGCGCACGGCGCCCGGGGTGACCTCGACGCATTCGTCCTCACGGGCGAACTCGAGGCTCTCCTCCAGCGTCAGCCTGCGCGGCGGCGTGAGGTTCTCGAAGGAGTCGGCGGAGGCCGAACGCATGTTCGTCAGCTTCTTCTCCTTCGTGATGTTGACGTCCATGTCGTCGGCGCGCGAGTTCTCGCCGACGATCTGGCCCTCGTAGACCTCTGAGGTCGGCTCGACGAAGAACGTGCCGCGGTCCTGCAGGTTGATCAGCGCGTACGGGGTGACGGTGCCGGCCCGGTCGGCGACGAGGGATCCGTTGATCCGGAACTCGATGTGCCCGGCCCAGGGGCCGTAGCCGGCGGAGATCGAGTTCGCGATGCCGGTGCCGCGGGTCTCGGTGAGGAACCGGGTGCGGAAGCCGATGAGGCCGCGGGCGGGAACGGTGAATTCCATCCGGACCCACCCGGTGCCGTGGTTGGTCATGGTGTCCATCGTGCCCTTGCGGCTGGCCATCAGCTGGGTGATGGCGCCGAGGTGCTCCTCCGGCACGTCGATCGTCAGGTGCTCGAAGGGCTCGTGGGTCTTGCCGTCGACCTGCTTGGTCACGACCTGGGGCTTGCCGACGGTGAGCTCGAAGCCCTCGCGGCGCATCTGCTCGACGAGGATGGCCAGGGCCAGCTCGCCGCGACCCTGGACCTCCCAGGCGTCGGGACGTTCGGTGGGCAGGACCTTGAGCGAGACGTTGCCCACCAGCTCCTGATCGAGGCGGTCCTTGACCTGGCGGGCGGTGACCTTGGTGCCCTTCTCGCGTCCGGCCAGGGGCGAGGTGTTGATGCCGACCGTCATCGAGATGGCCGGATCGTCGATGACGATCGCGGGCATCGGCTTCGGGTTGTCGAGATCGGTCAGGGTGTCGCCGATCATGATGTCCGGGATGCCGGCGACGGCGACGATGTCACCGGCGGAGGCCTCGGTGGTGGGGACCCGGTCGAGACCCTGGGTCTCGAGGAGCTCGGTGATCTTGACCGGGCTGATGTCGTCGCCGCGGGCCCAGGCGACCTGCTGGCCCTTGCGCAGGGTGCCGCCGAAGATGCGCAGCAGCGCCAGACGACCGAGGAACGGTGAGGCGTCAAGGTTGGTCACGTGCGCCTGCAGGATGCCGTCGTCGTTGATCTCGGGGGCCGGGATGGTCTCGAGGATCGTCTTGAACAGCGGCTCGAGGTCCGGGTTGGCGGGAGCCTCGCCGTCGGCGGGCTGCTCGAGCGAGGCGGCGCCGACCTTCGCGGCGGCGTAGACCGTGGGCACGTCGAGCACGGCGTCGACGTCAAGGTCGGGAACCTCGTCGGCGAGGTCGGAGGCGAGCCCGAGGAGCAGGTCCTGGGACTCCTCGACGACGCCGTCGATGCGGGCGTCGGCGCGGTCGGTCTTGTTGATGACGAGGATGACGGGAAGCTTCGCCGCCAGGGCCTTGCGGAGGACGAACCGGGTCTGCGGCAGGGGTCCTTCGGAGGCGTCGACGAGGAGGACGACTCCGTCGACCATGGACAGCCCGCGTTCGACCTCGCCGCCGAAGTCGGCGTGGCCCGGGGTGTCGATGACGTTGATGACGATGGGTTCGCCGTTGGCCGAGGGGCCGTTGTAGAGCACCGAGGTGTTCTTGGCGAGGATGGTGATGCCCTTCTCACGCTCCAGGTCACCGGAGTCCATGACGCGTTCTGCGAAATCGCCGTGTTCGCTGAACACACCGGTCTGCCTCAGCATGGCGTCCACGAGCGTGGTCTTGCCGTGGTCGACGTGGGCGACGATTGCGACGTTGCGGCGGTCAGCCCGTCGCGTGATGGCTTCAGTCATCAAGTACCTTATGAGTTGGAGAGAGTGGTCCGCTGCGGACCCAACAGACTATTATACGCACCCCGCGGTCGTTCAGGGCTCAATGTGACCTGTCCCACCCGTGGACGGATGTCGAATCGGTGGTCACAGAAATGAGGTCCGGACCCGGCCGAGCCGGATTTCCCTCAGGTCTGTGACCACCGATTCGCTGCCTGCGCAGGAGTGAGCATTGTTCAGGCGCAGGCGGGTGCGCCTCAGGCGTTGGCCGTGGCCTCGAGGACCGCGTCCCTGGCCTCCCGCCGCTTGCGCTGCTCCTGCGGGTCGGGCACCGGCACCGCGGAGAGCAGGCGCTGCGTGTACGGGTGCACCGGGTTGCCGACGATCTGCGAGCTCTTGCCGATCTCGACGAGGTAGCCGTGGCGCATCACCGCGATCCTCGCGGCGATGCGCTCGACCACGGCCAGGTCGTGGCTGATGAACAGGCAGGCGAACCCGTATTCGATCTGCAGCGCCTGGAACAGGTCGAGCACCTTCGCCTGGACGGAGACGTCGAGGGCCGAGGTGGGTTCGTCGGCGATGAGGAGCTTCGGGCGCAGGGTCAGGGCCCGGGCGATGCCGATCCGCTGCCGCTGTCCTCCCGAGAGCTCGTGCGGGTACCGGTTGCGCATCGACGTCGGCAGCTCGACCGCTTTGAGCAGATCTTCGACCCGCCTGCTCAGTTCGGGACCTTTCAACCCCTCGTGGAGATAGAGCGGTTCACCGATCGACTCCCCCACCGGCAGCCGGGGATTGAGCGAGGACCCGGGATCCTGGAACACGATCCCGACCTCCTTGCGCAGCGGACGCAGCTGCCGGTTGCTCAGTCCCCTGATGCTCCGCCCGTTGACGATCATGTCGCCCTCGACGGTGGGCAGCAGGCCGAGCGCGGCACGACCGATCGTCGTCTTGCCCGACCCCGACTCCCCCACCAGGCCGACGACCTCTCCGGGCGCGACCATGAGGTTGATGTGGTCAGCGGCGCGGAACGCCTTCCTCCGTCCGGAGGCCGGGTACTCGATCGCGGCATCCCGCAGCTGCAGGGCCGAGGGCTGGGAGAAGTCGGCCTGTGACCCGGGATGGTAGTAGGTCTCGGTCGACTCCATCGCGATGACGGGCGCGTCGACCTTGGCGGCTTCGGCAGCGTCCGCCCGTGCGGCGGCCTCCGCCGCTCCCTTCCGTGCCGCGTCCGCGGCACGTGCATTCGCGTCGGAACGGTCGTCCGCCTCGTCGCCCGGATGCTCGAGCGCCTCGGCGAAGGCCTGTGAATGCTCGAGGTCGGACAGGTGGGCGCCGAACGCCTCTCCCTCGATCTCCGTGCCGAGGTGGGGCACGGCCTCGAGCAGCTGCTTCGTGTACGGGTGCTGGGGATGGTAGAAGATCTCATCGGCGGATCCGGACTCGACGACCCGCCCGGCCCGCATCACGATGATCCGGTCGGCCATGTCGGCGACGACTCCCATGTCATGGGTGATGAGGATGATGCCGGCGTCGACCTTCGACTTCAGCTCCCGCATCAGCTTGAGGATCTCGGCCTGGACCGTGACGTCGAGCGCCGTCGTCGGCTCATCGGCGATGAGCAGCTTCGGCTGGCAGGCCAGCGCCTGCGCGATCATGATGCGCTGGCGCTGACCACCCGAGAGCTGGTGTGGGAACGAGTGGAAGCGCTCCTCCGGATCCGGGATCTCGACGAGCCGCATGAGCTCGAGTGCCCGCTCCTTCGCCTCGCTCGGCCCGATGTCGAGGTGCACGCGCAGGGTCTCGACGATCTGGAATCCGGCGGTGTAGACGGGGTTGAGCGCCGTCATCGGCTCCTGGAAGATGACCGAGATCTCGTTGCCGCGGATGCGCTGCATCTTCTCGGCCGGCATCCCGATGAGCTCGGTGCCGCCGAGCTTCGCGGACCCGGTGGCGCGGCCATTGCTCGGCAGGAGTCCCAGCAGGGACATGCTCGACTGGGACTTGCCCGATCCGGATTCGCCGACGATCGCCAGCACCTCGCCGGCGTTGACGGTGTAGTCGAGGCCTGCTGCGGCCATCCACCATTCGTCGTTGACCCAGAACTTCACTCCCAGGTCCCTGACCTCGAGGATCGGCGTCTTCGCCGAGGCGGGGGCCGGTGTTGTTGCTTCAGCCATCACTTGGTCCCTTTCTGCGCCATGCGCTCGGCCTTCTTCATCTTCCGCCAACTCGGGATCGTCTTCATCCGCGGGTCGAACGCATCGCGCAGACCGTCGCCGATGAAGTTCACGCACAGGGCGATGAGGATGATGAAGAGACCCGGCCACCAGAACAGCCACGGCCGGGTGGCGAAGGCGGTCTGGTACTCGCTGATCAGCCGGCCGAGTGAGACGTCGGGCGGCTGGATGCCGAAGCCGAGGTAGCTCAGCGATGCCTCGAGGACGATCGCCTGGCTCATCAGCAGGGTGGTGTTGACGATGATGACGCCCATCGCATTGGGCAGCATGTGCTTGAACATGATGCGGAAATCGCTCGCTCCCGCCACGCGGGCGGAATCGACGAACTCGCGTTCGCGCAGGGACATGAACTCACCGCGCACAAGCCGGGCGAGGGAAGTCCACAGCACCGCCCCGAGGACGACGCCGAGCATGGCTCCCGAGGTACCCGAGACGAGCTTGCCGAGGATGGCACCGACGACGATGGTGGGCAGGATGATGAAGCCGTCGGTGACGCGCATGAGGATCGAATCGAGCCAGCCCCGGTAATAGCCGGCCAGCGCGCCGATGATGGTGCCGATGACGAGCGACACGGCGCCGATGATGAGCATGACCATGATGGAGATCTGGGTGCCCTTCATCACCATGGCGAAGTTGTCGCGACCGATCTCGTCCTGTCCGAACGGGTGCTGGCCGAGGGAGAACGGGTTCGCCATCGTCCAGGTGGGCGCTCCGCTGGGATTGACGACCGGCCCGGAGGCGGTGTGATTGTGGATCCACCAGCCGCGGATCGGGCCGACGCCCAAGGAGCTGTAGGCGAAGACGGCGATGAGGGCGAACACGATCATGCCGATCATCGCGCCCTTGTGGCGGAGGAACTTCCGCAGCACGATCCTGCCCTGGGACAATCCTTCGGTCTCCTTGGACTCGATCGCGTTGTCCTTGACCTCGGCCGGGATGTCCTCGACCGCGTCGGCCGGAAGCTGGTTGTCGTTGCGAATACTCATGCGTTCACTCGGATTCTCGGGTCGAGGACGGCGTACAGGAAGTCCGCGACCAGGTTGGCGATGATGGCGAAGATGCCCGTGATGACGATGTAGGCCATGATCGGGTCGAGTTCGGACTGGTGCATCGAGTCGATGAAGAGCTTGCCCATGCCGTTCCAGCCGAAGATCGTCTCCGTGATGACGGCTCCGCCCACCATCGTGATGATGTCGACGGGCACGATCGAGGCCAGGGGCAGCAGAGCGTTGCGCAGCGCATGGCGCATGACGACGGTGCGCTCGTTGAGTCCCTTGGCCCTGGCCGTGCGAATGTAGTCCTGGCCCATCACCTCGAGCATCGACCCGCGGGTGTAGCGGGTGTAGGACGCGAACGAGATGAGGATGAGCGCGATCGAGGGCAGCAGCAGGTGGGTGAACGAGTCGAGGTTCGTCATCCAGAAGTCGCCGGCCACGTTGGGCGCCGAGGCACCGATCGTCGCGATCGGCCGGTTGTTGATGGCCGGGTGCGCCGAGTACCGCCCCCACTCCTGGAGCACCCTGTCGACGAAGATGACGACCGCGATGACGAGGACCGTGAAGAAGGTCGTCCGTGCGGTGTCCCACGGGTCGGGCCCCTTGAATGCCAGTCCGACGCCGATCGCGATGGCGATCGCGGCGGCCAGCAGCCCGAACATCCACAGCCAGTTCATCTCCTGGTAGTAGAAGAGGTACTGCAGGGGCATGTAGAGCAGGGCCCCGATGGCGGCGACGGTGAGAGTCGCATAGAGGACCCGCCGGTTGCCCAGCCCCGTCGAGAGGAAGGTCATGACGATGGCCGCGCCCGCGCCGATGACGATGATCCCGACGATGCCGATGGTCGGCTGCTGCAGCCAGCCGCTGGCGAGGACATAGTAGATCGTGATGAAGGTGACCGCCGTGGCGGCCAGGAAGGTCGTGAACCTGCGCTTCCCGCCGCCGCCGAGCGCCCCCGTCCAGAACAGCCCCATTGCGAGGCAGACGACGATGATCGGCAGCCAGCTTCCGATCTGGGGGTCGCTGATGAAGTTGTTGATCTCGATCGCACCGAACTGCTTGAGCAGCACGGCCACCCAGAACACGGGCAGGGAGTAGAGGAGGAACGAGACGAAGGTGATGAAGTAGTCGAAGCCCGAGTACTGGCGGATCGCGGAGATCATTCCGACGGCGATGCCGAGGACGATGGCGATGATGGTGGCGGCGGAGATGAGCTTGATCGTGTTGACGATCGCGCCCTGCAGCTGGGAGGTGACCTCCTGGCCGCTCTTCCACGCGATGCCGAGGTCACATTGACCGATCGCACAACCGCCGACTCCGGCCAGCCATTTGAAGTAGCGGATGACGGCGGGTGTGTCGAGGTCGAGCAGACGCCGCCGTGATTCGTAGAGAGCCTCGATGTTGGGCGAGGTGCTCGATCGCAGGTCCCAGAAGAAGTCGAGGGCCACGTTGAGCAGGAGATAGAGGACGAACGTCACGACGAGCAGCACGAGCACCGTCGAGAGCAGCCTCTTGAGGATGAATTTCAGCATGGAATGTCCGTTTCAGTCTTCCGAGAACACGACTGTGGGGACCACGTAGTGATCCCCACAGTCGCAGGGGTGGAAAGGAACCGACCGCTCAATCGCGGATCAGTTGACTTCCCACTCCCAGTAGTTCCAGAAGATGGTCGGCGACACGGTGGTCGACGAGGCGTTCTTCAGCTTCTCGTTGTAGATGACGAGTTCCGGGTGCTGGAAGATCGGAGCCCCGAAGGCGTCCTCGGTCAGCTGCGCCTCCAGGTCGGTGACGAGCTTCTCCTGCTCGGACTCTTCGGCGACGAGGATCTCATCGAGGATCTTGTCGGTCTCGGGGTTCGAGTACCCGCCGTAGTTGTTCTGCGCCCCCGTGCGGTAGTTGGCATCGGAGTCCGTGATTCCCGTCGACTCGGACTGCCATCCGAACAGAGAGACGTCATAGGTCTTGTCGCCGAGGCGAGTGCCCCAGTTGACATCGCCGACGTCTTCGATCGTGAAGCCTGCCTTCTCCGCGGATTCCTTGATCAGCTGGAATTCCTGCTGCCGGCGGGCGTTCGTGTTGTCGTACATGATGCGCACGGGTTTCATCTCGCCGCCGACCTCGTCGAGCAGCTTCTTCGCACCCTCGGTGTCGACCTTCTCGAGCTCCTTGAGCCCGTTGCCGGCGGTGATCGCGTCATACATCGGCGAGCCCGGCACCTGGGTGAACGAATCGCGGACGACAGCCTCGGGATTGAGCGGCTTGATGATCTTGTCGACGATGTCGGCCCTGGGCACGGTCTTGAGGAACGCCTGGCGCACCTTCTTGGCCTTCTCCTCGTCGCCGCCGTATGCCGCCGGGTCGAAGGGGCCGTTGTTGTTGAAGGTGAAGTCGACGTGCTCGTAGGTGGCGCCGTCGGCCGACTCCACCTTGACTCCGTCGATTCCCTGCGCCGCTTCGAGGACGTCCGCGGTGGCCTGCGGCTGGGTGAAGTCGACCTCGCCGTTCTCGATCGCCTGGACCATCGCCATGGGATCACCGTTGTAGCGCACGGTGACAGTGTTGACCTTCGGCTTCGTGGGACCGGAGTAGTTCTCATCGAGCTGGAGGGTGACGTACTGGCCCTCCTTGAAGTCGGTCATCTTGTACGGTCCCGAATGGACGAGCAGATCGGGATCCTCGGGCATCGAGGTGAAGTCGAATCCGGTGTTCCAGGTGTTCGAGATCTTCGACAGCGCCTTCTTGTCGTTCTTCTCGATGGCGTCGAGGATGGCCTTCTTGCCCTCGGCGGGGTCGTCGATGCCCAGGGCCTTCTTCGCCACGATGTGCGCGGGAAGTCCGATGCCATCGGCACCCAGTCCGAATTCCTTGTCCCAGTCGGCGAAGGGCTTGGTGTAGGTGAATGTGAGCTCCTTGCCGTCCGCGCCGATCTCCGGGAAATCCTTGATCAGGGACGAACCGACGGTCGAGGCGTCGAAGTAGACGGTGCTCTCGTCGTTCTCCTTGACGCTGCCGTCGTCGTTGTTGTTCTCCTCGACGGTGTTGAAGTTCGTCGACTTCCCGGCCCAGGTCAGGGCCAGATCCGCGGCGTCGACAGGCGTTCCGTCGGACCACTTCGCCGTGTCGTTGAACGTGTACTTGACCTTGAGCGGATCGTCGGAGACCTTCTCCACCGCACCGAGGCTGCCGTCCTGGATTTCAAGGCCGTCGTCGTAGTAGCCGAAGTTGTCATTCATCATGTAGGTGAGAATGGCGTTGGCCACGGCATTGCCGTTGGCGGTCAGCGTGTTCATCGACCGGAATGATTCGTT
>JAPSIC010000103.1 GCA_031179165.1 Brevibacterium sp. | reverse complement strand
CGACATCGCTGCGAAGTTCCACCAGTCTGGCCCGGCGGCGCGACCACCTGCGACCCTCGTGTCCCGCGAAGTCACCGTTCGTCATATGGCGACTTGTGAAGTCGGTTCGCGTCACTGCCGACCCCTTACCCGCCGACCGAACCCGTGCAATACTTAGCCTCATGGCTAAGTATGAAGATGAGCTCGACGGCGTCCTCGTCGCCCTTGCCGATCCCACCCGCAGGCATGTGGTCTCTCGCCTCGGCCGCGGGCCCGCCAGCGTCAGCGAGCTGGCGAACCCGCTGTCGATCTCCCTCCCCTCCTTCATGAAGCATGTGCGCACCCTGGAGTCGTGCGGACTGATCCGCACCCGGAAGTCCGGACGCGTGCGCACGTGCGTCCTCAACCGGGACCGGCTCGCCCTGCTCGACGACTGGCTGGGTGAGCAGCGGCGAGTCTGGGAGGCACGCACCGACCGTCTCGAACGCTTCGTCACACACGACCCGGCCGCCCGGCCCGCCGTCCAACCCGATGCTCGACCCGATGCTCAAGGCAAGGAGACATGATGTCCTCGACCCCCATCGACCCCGACCTCGACTTGTCGATCCAGCGGGTGATCCACGCTCCGCGGCGCGCCGTCTGGGAAGCGTGGACCCGCCCGGAGCAGTTGCAGCAGTGGTGGATCCCGGCCCCGATGACCGCTCGCGTCGACGCCCTCGACGTCCGCCCGGGCGGGGCCTTCGTGACCCGGATGAGCGAGGATGGGCAGACCTTCGAGGCACATATCGACGGGATCTTCCTGTTCGCCGAGGAGCCTTCGCGGCTGGTGTTCACGAATGCGATCGACAGCACCTGGCATCCGTCCCTGCCGGATCCCGTTGCCATGACCGCCGAGATCATCCTGCGCGAGTGCCCCGAGGGCACGGACTATCAGGCGATCGTCAGGCACGGCACCCCGCGGCAGCGGGTCCGGCACGAGGAACTCGGCTTCTTCGACGGCTGGGGAGCGGTGACCGAGGCGCTGGCCCGCCTCGTCGAGACCGGCGGTGCGGCTTCGGAGGAGGCCCGGGCATGAAGATCACCATCACCCAGTTCCTCAGCCTCGACGGGGTGAGCCAGGGTCCGGGCTCCGTCGACGAAGACACCTCCGGCGGCTTCCGCCGCGGCGGCTGGTTCACTCCCTATCTCGATCGGGAATTCGTCGCCCAGGCCTCGGCCTGGCTCGACCTGGCCGACGGCCTCCTCCTCGGCCGGCGCACCTACGAGGCCTTCGCCCGCGACTGGCCACAGATCCGCGAGCCGGACCCCTTCACGGTCCGGATGAACGCGCTGCCCAAGCACGTGGTGAGCACGACCCTGACCGAAGGGACGTGGAGCCCCACGACGGTGCTCGGTGAGGATCCCCTCACGCAGGTCGCCGGCCTGCGCGAACGCCCCGGCCGGGAGATCCAGGTCCACGGCAGTGCTCGACTCGCCTCCTCCCTCCTCGACGCAGGGCTCGTCGACTGTCTGCGTCTGGCAGTGGCTCCGACCGTCGTCGGCGACGGTCGCCGGCTGCTGTCCCATCCGCTGGCCGATCACGGACTCAGACTCGACCGGTCGGCGGCCACCTCGACGGGACTGGTCATCCTCGAATACACCGTCGTCGGCCCTGCGGCGCGCGAAGAGTACTCCGGCGTCACTCACCTCTCTCAGGGGCCCGAGGAGGCGACCGGTGGTGCGACAATGACAGCAGGACTCGACGTGAGGAGCTGAATCATGACCGCAATCGCTTTCGAGCAGACCGAACTGCCCATCATCGGCGCCCCGATGGCCGGAGGCACGACGACTCCGGAGCTCATCGCCGCGGTCGCCCGCGCGGGCGGGTTCCCCTTCGTCGCCGGCGGCTACCTCACCGCAGCGGCCCTGGCCGACCAGATCGATCGGGCGCGCGAGGCCACCGACAACTTCGGCGTCAACCTCTTCGCCCCGAACCCGGTGCCCCTCGATCGGGGTGCCTTCGACGCGTTCGTCGCCGCCCTCGAACCTGTCGCCGCCGACCGCGGCGTCACCCTCGACCCCGAACCCGTCGACGATGACGACCACTACTTGGAGAAGATCGACCACCTCGTCGCCCACCCCGTCCCCCTGGTGTCGATGACCTTCAACCTGCCCTCCGCCGAGGTGGTCGACCGGCTCCATTCCGTCGGCACCCAGGTCGTGGCCACAGTGACGACCGTCGCCGAGGCGCGGACTGCTCGCGACCGCGGAGTCGATGCCCTCATCGTCCAGGGCCCGAGGGCCGGCGGGCACACCGGCACCGCCGATCCGACGCGGGAGATCGCCGATCGGCCCACCGTCGAGCTGGTCCGCGAGGCCCTCGCCGAGGTGGACCTGCCCATCGCCGCCGGCGGCGGCGTCGACGGCGTGGAGGCGGTCGAGGAGCTGCTGGACGCGGGGGCGAGCGCCGTCGCCATCGGGACTCTGCTGCTGCTCTCCGACGAGGCGGGCACCTCGGCGACCCACCGCCGCGCACTCCAGGATGATGCGTTCACCGAGACGAAGCTGACCCGGGCGTTCACCGGTCGACCGGCACGGGCACTCGTCAACGACTTCATCCGCAGGTTCGACGGCCTCGCCGTCGACGCCTATCCGGCCGTTCATCATCTGACGAAGGATCTCCGCGCCGCGGCGAAGAAGTCCGATGACCCGCAGGCACTGCACCTGTGGGCCGGAACCAGGTACCGGCGCGCGAAGGAAGGATCCGCCGAGACGATCGTCAAGGAACTCGGCAGCCCCTTCACCCGAAGGTGACCATGCTCATGGACGTCGACGCCTCCACTTCCTTCGCACGACAACTCAGACGCGTGATCGTGGTGACCATGATCGTGTCGTTCAGCGTGGCCGCTGTCGGAGGAATCATCGTGCTCCTCGGAGACGTGTGGTCACAGACCGCTGGTCAGGTGCTCGCCACGACAGCGCTCACAGGCGTCACCAGCGTGACCGTGTTCTGCGGGGCGACCCTGGTCGGCAGGCCCGTGCAGTGGTTCGGGATCCTCACGGTCGTCGTCTCGGTCTGCACGCTGGTCCTCCTGCTCGGGCTCGTCTGGTACGACCTCATCTTCGACCACATCGGCTGGGAGTGGATTCCCACAGCGTCGATGCTCACCGCGGCCTGTGCCATTTCGTCCCTCATCCTGCTGCTGGTGCGGCATCGATCATGGTTGGTGCGGATCGCACTCGCCCTCACCCTCGGACTGATCGCCCTCGGCACAGCTCTGACGCTCATCGCAATCTGGGCGGAAAACGCCTTCGACGTCGACTGGTTCGTCCGATCGATCGGAATCGTCTGGATCCTCGCCGCCTTGGGCATCATCGTCGTCCCGGTGTCCTCCCTGCTGCTGCGCCAGTCGGCGCCGTCGCAGCCGGACACGATCGGCTCGCCTTCGCCGGCCCCTGACGCACGATCTCATGAGGGAGTGCTGTCACCGACCTCGATGGACCGCATCAGCTTCGCGGCGAGCGCCGCCGGAGTCACCCCCGACGAACTCATCGAGAGACTTCTCGGCACCCCGGGCTCCGGCCCCCGTGACGACCCGGACGGGCCCGAGGGCCCGGACGGACCAGAGGGCCCGGACGGACCAGAGGGCCCGGACGGACCAGAGGGTCCGAACGACCCGGGTCCACCATCCGTGCCGCGCCGATAGCCGCTCAGCTCGGCCGTCGGGCGGTTCGACCTGCTCAACCGAGTTCTTTCGGCATCCTTCAGTGTTTCCTTGTACGCACTCTTGAGCGTCCGGCACCTCTTCGCGGCCTGCGGCTCCCTATCATCGGAAGTGCAGGAGCCACCTCGATCGGCTGCTCTCCGCCCGCGCCGATAGCCGCCCAACCTCGACGAAGGAGTCATCAATGCACCAGTCACCACAGCCCTGGGTCCCGGCCGGAAGTCGGGCCCGCATCGAGGAGATCGCGCGGACCCACCTCGGCGAGGGTGCGCCGGGCGCGCACGAGCACGGCGCTCCGGAACAGGTGACCCCGATGATCGAGGTGATCACCCGCATCGAGGACCTCATCGCGGCCTCGGATGCGCTGCATGACGAGGAGGCGTTCAATCTCAACCCGGCCTCCAATGTCCTCAATCCGCGGGCCGCGGCCCTGCTGGCCAGCGGTTCCGGGTCGCGGACCTCCCTCGGTTATCCGGGTGACAAGTACGAGATGGGGCTCGAGCACATCGAGCAGGTCGAGGTCATCACTGCAGAGCTCGCGGCGCGGCTCTTCCACGCCTCCTTCGCCGAGGTGCGCGTGCCCAGCGGTGCGATGGCGAACCTCTATGCGTTCATGGCCACGTGCACGTCGGGTGACACGATCATCGCCTCCCCGTCCACGATCGGCGGTCACGTCACCCACCATGCGGCCGGTGCCGCCGGTCTCTACGGGTTGAGAACGGTCGATGCCCCTGTCGACGCCGCCGCCTACAGCTATGACCTCGATGCCCTGGCGGCAGTGGCCCGGGAGACGAGGCCCAGCCTGATCACGATGGGCGGGTCGCTCAATCTGTTCGAGCACCCGGTCGCGAAGGTGCGGGAGATCGCCGAGGAGGTCGGCGCTCACCTGCTCTTCGACGCCGCGCATGTGTGCGGGATGATCGCCGGCGGGCAGTGGGCCAATCCTCTCGATGAGGGCGCGCACCTGATGTCGATGAGCACGTACAAGAGCCTGGGCGGGCCGACACATGGTCTGCTGCTGAGCAGCGATGCCGAACTGTCGGAGCGGATCGACCGGATCGCGTTCCCCGGAATGACGGCGAACTTCGACGCCGGTGCGGTGGCCGCCCTCGGTGTGACCCTGGCCGACTGGATCGCGTGCGGCGAGGACTACGCATCCGAGATGCGCGCGTGCGCTGCCGCTCTGGCGAACGAACTCGCGGGCCGAGGCGTGCGGCCCTATGAATGCGCGCAGGGCTTCACCGACTCCCACCAGTTCGGGCTCCTGGCCGCGCCCTTCGGCGGCGGCACCACCGCCGCCCGGACGCTCGAGCAGGCCGGCTTCCTCACCTCGGGCATCGGCCTGCCCGCGCCCGAGATCCCCGGCGATCAGAACGGCATCCGCATCGGCACCCCGGAGATCGTCCGCCGCGGCATGACGGTGTCCGACATGCCCCGGCTGGCCTCGCTCATAGTCCGGGCCCTGGAGGTCGGGAACGAGGCGGCCCCGCGCGAGACTTCCCGCCGCGAGGCGGCCCTGCGCGAGATCGGCGCCGAAGTCGCAGCGTGGCGCAAGGAGTTCACCGGGGTCAGATTCACCGTCTGAGGGTGCGTGAGCAGCACTCGGCGCGCGAGTCGATCATTTCGGCTGCATCCGGATCGCGCCGTCGAGACGGATCGTCTCCCCGTTGAGCATCGGGTTGGCGACGATCGATTCGACGAGCTGGGCGTACTCGGCGGGTCTGCCCAGGCGAGCGGGATGCGGCACGGACCGGCCCAACGACTCCTGCGCCTCGGCGGGCAGACCTGCCATCATCGGGGTCTCGAAGATCCCCGGCGCGATCGTCATCACCCGGATCTGGGAGGCGGCGAGCTCACGGGCCATCGGCAGGGTCACCGCGGCCACCGCGCCCTTGGACGCGGAGTAGGCGATCTGCCCGATCTGACCGTCGAAGGCCGCGACCGAGGCGGTGTTGATGATGACGCCGCGCTCCTCGCCGTGCGCGTCCTGCCGCTGCATCGCGGCAGCGGCGAGGCGGCAGACGTTGATCGTGCCGACGAGGTTGATGCCCACCACCTTCGAGAACGCGTCGAGGGGCAGTGGGCCGCGCTTGGACACGAGCTTGCCGGGAGTCGCCACGCCCGCGCAGTTGACGACGACGCGGAGGTCGCCGAGGCCGGTCGCCGTGTCGACGGCGGCCTGCACCTGTCCTTCATCCATGACGTCGGCGGCGACGAAGTGCGCGCCGTCCCCGAGTTCGGCCGCGACCTGCTCACCCACCTCGGCGTTGAGGTCGACCATGACGACCTGCGCGCCGGCGGCGAGCAGTCGTTCGGTGGTGGCGCGTCCGAGCCCGGAGGCGCCACCCGTGACGAGGGCGATCGCATTGGTGAGATCCATGAGTGTCCTTCGCGTCGAGGGGATGTCTTCCCCTCGACTCTAGGTCACTTCTGTTACCCGGGTCACCGTGGGGTCAGCGGCCGGAGACCGGCACCACCCGGCCCGTCCGGGACCCGGCGACCTCCCTGGCCACGCGTTTGGCGATCTTCCCGACGTATCCGGTCAGGCCCGGACGGTAGATGTAGCCGACGAACCGGAGGCCCGGGACCACCTCGCCCCCGGTCGTGTCGCGCGGCAGGCCCCGAGCGTCGAGCGCCTCGGCCCCGTCGAGCAGCTCGTCCAGCCCGGTGGTGAAGCCGGTGGCGAGGATGACCACCTCGGCGGGCAGCCGTCGGCCGTCGGCCACGAGGACCGAATCTCCCTCGAGGCCGACCACGGCCGGGACGCACCCGATCGCACCGCCGCGGATGGAGTCGAGCACCTCGGGGTCGATGACGGCGGGGCCCGCCCCGTTCTCCCTCTGCCGGGCCATCATCCCCCGCGTGGGGCGGGGCAGCCCGTAGGCGCTCAGATCCCCGACCGTCCGCCGCTGCATCGCGAACGCGAGCTTGTCGGCGAGCGCGACCGGAAGGTGGAAGAGCAGCGGGGCCGCCAGGTCTCCCGGGACCCCGTTGATCTCCCGGAACAGGATGTTCGGAGGGGTCCGCACCGAGAGCCGGACCTTCTCGGCACCGCCGAGCACCAGCTGCTGGGCGATCTCCATGCCCGAGGTGCTGGCCCCGACGACAACGACGGAGCGGCCGGCACAGCTCCTGGCATCACGGTAGGCCGAGGTGTGCAGCATCTCGCCGTCGAATCCGGGAGCAGTCGCCCAGGTGGGCACGCGCGGCCGGTTGAACAGCCCGGTCGCGACGATCACATGTCGAGTTCGGCGCTCCCCCGCCGTGGTGTCGAGGACCCAGTCCTCGCCGCCTCGATGGATCCTGCGGACCTCGATTCCGGTCTCGACCGCGATTCCGTGGTCGGCGGCATAACGGTCGAGGTAGTCGACGTATTGGTCTCTGGTCGGGAACTGCCCGTACTCCCGGGGAAAGGGAGCACCGGGCAGGGCCGAGCCGCGTCGGGAGGTGTTGAACCGCAGCCCGTTCCACCGCGACGCCCAGGCCGCGCCCAGTCTGCTTCCGCGTTCGCACACCGTCACCGGGACACCGCGGCCGAGCAGCTCCGCAGCGGTGGCCAATCCCGCCGGGCCCGATCCGATGACGGTGACCTGGGCATGGACATTCATGACGATTCTCCTTCCACTCCGGGCCCTGCTTTCCCTCGGGGCCGTTTCATGCAGGGGCTGTTGCAGTCAGGGCCCGTTCCTCTCAGGGCCGTCCCAGTCAGGTCCGTTCCTCTCACTGCCGAGCCTCGAGGACCATGTTGAAGGGGGTGTCCGCGACTCGTCGGACCCGGGAGAACCCCGCCTCGGCGAGCGCCTCCCGCAGTCGTCGCTCCCCCGCCTGCCCGCCGAGTGCCAGGCCGACCGGCTGCGAGAGCGAGTTCGGGGTGCACATGGTCGTCGACGCCGCATACCCGATGGGCGCCGCCGGGTTGCTCAGGTTCGCCTCCAGGTCGTCGGCGGCCTGCGGCTCGACGAGGACCAGGGTCCCGTCGGCTGCCAGCGCGGTGCGGGCATAGCCGGCCGCTCCCACCGGGTCTCCCAGATCGTGGAAGGCGTCGAAGAAGGTGATCAGCGCGTAACCGTTCCTCGGGTAATCGTGGCAGGTCGCCACCTCGAACCCGACCCGCTCATCCACACCCGCCTCGGCGGCTCGTTCGCGGGCGACGAGGACCGAGGGCTCGTGCACGTCGAAGCCGAAGAACCGGGACTGCGGAAAGGCCTGTGCGAGCATGATCGGGGCCGCGCCGCGTCCGGTGCCGATGTCGGCAACCACCGCGCCCTGGGAGAGTCGTTCCCCGACTCCGTCGAGGGCCGGGATCCAGTCGGCGACGAGGTGGGCCCGGAACTGCCCGGACCAGAACCGTTCGGTGGTTTCGAACACGATCGGATCGTGATCGCCCCAGGGAATCCCCTCCCCGGTGCGGAAGGCGCTCGCCACCGTCTCGAGGTCGCGGAACATTCCTGCCGGGTTGAGGCACGCACCGGTCAGGGCCGGATCCGTGAGCACGACCGTCCATGCCGGCGGGAGGCGGAAGGTCCCTCCGTCCGGCTCGCAGCGGAGCAGGCCCGCCGCAGCCTGTTGGCACAGCCATTCGCGGACATAGCGCTCATTGGTGCCGGTGGCCTCGGCAAGTCGCTCCGGAGTCATCGGATCGCCTTCGGCGAGGGAGTGGTAGAACCCGAGGCGGTCCCCGAGGACGATCATGGCTGTCGTCGCCGCGGCGCTCACCTGCCCCAGCAGCTCGAGTGCGTGCTGTTCGATCTCGGCAGGGAGGTCTCGATCCGTTGGGAGTTCCTGGCCTCCAGGGAGGTCCTGGTCTGTCGGGAGATCCTGGTCTGTCGGGAGTTCGTGCGTTGACATGGTCTGCTCCTCATGAGTCATCCGTCCTGCCGTCCACAGTGGCCGACGATGCTTTCACGGGACTTTCACCGGCGGTCGCGAACGCGGACAATGGGACCATGGCAACGGTGCCCATCGAGATCGGCGTCCTGGGGCCGCTTGAGGTCCGACGTGCCGGGACGCTCGTCGAGGTGCGCGGATCCAGACCTCGGACAGCGCTCGCCGCTCTCGCCGCGCACGCTCCCCACCCGATCTCCCACGCCGGCCTCGCGACTGCGATCTGGGGCGAGGACCTGCCCGAGCGGCCGCGCGGCGCGGTGCAGACCGTGGTGTCGCGGTTGCGGGCCGTGCTCGGGACGGGGACCATCCGCGCCGGGCCCGGCGGCTACTGCGTGGACCTTCCGTGCGAGGGAATCGACGCGCAACGGTTCGAAGCGCTCTGCCGACAGGCCGGGCGGCTGCCTCCCGAAACCGCGGCCGCGGTGCTCGATTCCGCCCTGCGACTGTGGCGCGGACCGGCGTACGTGGAGTTCGTCGACCGTGACTTCGCCCTCGTCGAGGCGGCCCGACTCGGGGAGCTGCGGACGCAGGCGATGGAGGATCGCGCCGGACTGGCCCTGGGCCTCGACGATGCCGCCACCGCCGTCTCCGTGCTGCGGCAGGTCATCGCCGAGCAGCCGCTGCGGGAACGGGCGCACGGCCTGCTCATGACATCCCTCTACCGAGCGGGCAGGACGACCGAGGCTCTCGATCAGTACCAGTCCCTGCGCGTCACCCTGTCCGAGGAGCTCGGACTCGATCCGTCTCCCGCACTGCGCGAGCTGCAGGAGCAGATCCTCGACCACTCCGTGCCCGTCCCGCCGCCCTCTCCTCCGGTCGAGCCCACCGATTCCGAGAGGGTGCGTCGGCAGCTGCCGCTGGGCTGGCGGCCGGGCAGGGACGGTTTCATCGGCCGTGAGGACGATCTCGTCGAGCTCGAGGGGGCCGCGACCGTCCATCGCCTGGTCTGTGTCACCGGGCCCGGCGGGGTGGGAAAGTCCCGGTTGGTCGCCGAGGCCCTGCCCGGGCTCGCCGACCGTCTGGCTCGCACAGCGGTGGTCGTCGAGCTTGAGGACGCGGCCCCCGAGCAGGTCGCGGGACGGGTCGCTTCGGCTCTGGGACTGAGTGTCTCGGACCAGGCACAGGCATCCGTGGTCGAGTATCTCGCCGCGGCCTCGCTCGTCCTCGTCCTCGATGCCTGCGAGGGAGTGCTCGGGCCGGTGCGGCACCTCGTCGAGGAGGTTCTGCGGACGGCACCTGGGGTGAGTCTGGTAGTGACGAGCCGCCACCGTCTCGGCCTCAGCGGCGAGCAGGTCCTACCTCTGGCTCCCCTGTCCCCGCCGGCACCCGAAGCCGAACCGGAGCAGGCGGCCCTGGCACCGGCCATGCGCCTGTTCATCGACCGCCTGCACCGCCTCCGCCCGGGGCACGTCCCTGCCTCCGTGCTCCGCGAGGCCGCCGAGGTGTGCCGTCGTCTCGACGGTCTGCCGCTGGCCCTCGAACTGGCCGCCCAGCAGGCCGCCTCCCTGGGCGTCGCCACGATCGCGGCGGGTCTGGAGCACCAGCTCGACGATGCGAGCCGGCCGGAGCGTTCCCTGCGCACTGTCGTCGCCCGCTCCTATCACCTGCTGAGCGAGACCGACCGCGTGCTGCTCTCCCGACTGTCCGCGTTCACCGGGTCGGTCGGGCTCGACGATGTCGCCCTGATCGCCCCCGAAGGACACGGCGCCGCAAGCCTGTCCCGACTCGTCACGGCCTCCCTCGTGGAGGCCGACGACGAGGGCGCGGAGCGGCGATTCCGGCTGCTCGGCGTCATTCGCGGGTTCGCCGCAGAGCAGGCGGATGCCGAATCGGGGTCCGTCTACTGGCGGTGGGCGGCGGAGAGCAGCCGCCGCTGGGCCCGGGAGACGACCGGGGCGGGCGCGGCGGGCGCACTCCACCGGATGGAGCTGGCCTCGGCGGATCTCACGGCCGCCGCCGGGCAGGCGCTGTCCTCCGGTCACCTCGACCTGGCCGCCCAGATCACCGGCCATGTGGGCCTGTGCGTGCACTGGGTGCCCAACGCCGCATTGGCCGAGGTGATCCTGCGGGTCGCCGCGCACCCTGATCTGACGGGAACGGCCGGGGAGTCGCTGGCCCGCGGCGCCGCGACGCTGGCGGCGGCCGAACGCGGGGATCTCGAGGGCGCCGAGCGCCTCGGCGCTTCGGCTCGAGCAGTCGCCGTTGATCCCCATGAGCAGTATCTGGTGCAGGTGGGCCTTGGCGTCACAGCGACGTATGCCGGGGACTGGACGACGGCGGAGCAGCGGTGGGCGGCGCTGCTCGCGATCGACGGCCTGCCCGACGTCTGCCGGGCCGATGCCCATGCGGTGCTGACGCTGCTCGCCGCCGCCCAGGGTCGCGTCGACGATGCCGAGAATCATGCTGCCGCGGCACGGAGAGCGGCGGAGCAGAGCGGCGCGGCTCCCAGGATCGCGTTCGCGCTGTATGCCGGCGGGGAGGCCCTGCTCGTGACCGACCGGGCCCTTGCCGTCGAGGTCCTCCACCGCGCCATCGCTGTCGCCGATGTCGCGAATGCGCTGCAGGTCTCAGGAGTGGCTCGGGTGGCGCTGCTGTCGGCCCTGACCCGCTCCGGCCGCCGCAGCGAAGCGGCCGAGCTGTCGCTGACCCTGCTGGAACTGCAGCAGCGTCGCGGTCACTGGTCCCAGCTGTGGACCACGATGCGGATCCTCGCCGAGCTGTTCGCGGCTACCGATCACATCGAGACGGCCGAATTGATTCTCGCAGCGGCCGAATCCTCTGCTCCCGCAACGGCCGGCACCGACGTCGACCGCTATCGCCGGCTGCGATGCCGGGTCCGGGACCGCCTGGGCCCCGACCGCGCGGACCGGATCGCGGCCGTCGCGCGGCTGCTGCCCCGCACCGAGATCCTCACTCGTGTTCGCGCAGCCGCCCGTGCGTTGGCCGCGCCGGTCCGCTGACGGCTGCCGAGGTCCGGTTGCGCGGACTCAGGCAGCGGCCTCGTCTTCTGCGGCGCCTTCGCGGACCGTCTTGAGGGCTTCTCCCCAGGCGACGAGGTCGGAGACCATGGTCGCGAACGGCGCAGCGGACACCTCGGTGGGGGCGAACCGGCCGTCGGCGACATCGGAGAAGATGCTGAAGGAGGCCTGGTCGCGGACGACGGCGAGCTTGTAGTTGGCGAGGATGTGGCGCAGGTGCTCGGCGGCTCGCACGCCCTTGTCGGCGCCGTAGTTGACGATGCCGGCGACCTTGTGGTTGAACTCCGTGGCGACGAAGTCGAGGGCGTTCTTCAGCGAGCCGGAGATCGAGTGGTTGTATTCGGGAGTGACGAAGATGAAGGCGTCGAACTCGTCGAGCTTGGCGCCCCAGGCCTTGGTGTGGTCGTTCTCGTACATCTTCGCGCCGGCGGGAATCACCTCGTCGAGCAGGGGGAGCTCGAAGTCGGCGAAGTCGACGACCTCGGCGCGCACATCATCGCGGCCGGCCAGCTGGTCGGACACCCAGGAGACGATCTGGGGATTGAGGGCCTGGGGGCGGGAGGTGCCGGGAATGATGGCGATGTTGAGCATGGTCGTCCTTTGTTCGTCGGATGCCTCGGATGAGGGCGGGGTCGTCGCAGGCGACCTGTTCTCGCCCGCAATCTCGTCCAACTCGGTTGAACCATCAACTATTCCTTCCGGGCGGGGTGAGCTGGACCACGGCCGTCTGCCGATCGCTGCCCCGCGATGATTCGCGGAAGCCGCGACTGCGCCCGTGGGACTTGTTGTATTGTCGATTGGCAAGTGATTGATTGTTCGATACCCAG
>JAPSIC010000102.1:10125-12389 GCA_031179165.1 Brevibacterium sp. | reverse complement strand
ACCTACCAGCTCAACGTCGGCGGGAACATGGACTTCAAGAACATGCTCGAGCGGACCCGTCTCGAGTCGAAGAAGATCTCGAAGACCCAGGCGGTCACCTCGAACACCGCCGCCGAGCTCTCCGCGCGCGACGTTCACATCGGGCCGAGTGACTACGTGGAATGGCTCGACGACCGCAAATGGGCGTTCGTCCGCCTCGAGGGCCGCAACTTCGGCGACGCCCCCGTCTCGCTTGAGTACAAGCTCGAGGTCTGGGACTCGCCGAACTCGGCCGGAGTCATCATCGACGCCGTGCGTGCCGCCAAGATCGGCCTCGACCGGGGCGTCGGGGGCGCCCTGATCTCCGCGTCCTCGTACTTCATGAAGTCCCCTCCCGAGCAGAACGACGACGACTCGGCCCACGAGGCCGTCGAGGCCTTCATCCGCGGCGACCTCGAGCGCTGAGCACAGCCCCTGCCGCCCGGTTCGATTCCAGCATGTGGAATTCGGTGGCGGCAGGGGCGACCGGTTCGACACCATGGAGTGCCCGGAGTCACACCATCTACAGGTGCTGTGGACTCGGGGCGCTTTGTGCATGCAACGCACGGTCGACACCCCGGTCGTGCCCGAACCGCAGGAGAACCGATGTCGAGCAGCACCGCTGTGACCGAGAGACAGCAGACGAGCACCACCCGCCTCAATTGGCTGATGCGCCTGCTGGTGATCATCGAGAAGGCCGGCAACAAGCTCCCGCATCCCTTCTGGCTGTTCCTGTCCCTGGCCATCCTGGTCATGGTGCTGTCGGCGATCTTCTCCGCCACCGGGCTCAGCGCCGTCAACCCCGCCACCGGCGAGACGGTGACGGTGACGAACCTGTTCTCGACCGAATCGCTGCGGACGGTCGTGGCCGGGGCCACGGACAACTTCGTCACCTTCCCGGCCCTGGGGCTGGTCCTCATCGTCCTCCTCGGCGTGGCCGTCGCCGAGCAGTCGGGACTCATCCCGGCGATGCTGCGGGGAACGATCGCCAATGCCTCGCCGAGGTGGATCACCTTCATCGTCGCCCTGGCCGGGTCGGCCGCGTCGATCGCCTCCGACGCCTCGTACATGATCATGATTCCCCTCGGCGGACTCGCGTTCCGGGCGGTCGGGCGCAATCCTCTCCTCGGCTGTGTCGTCGCATACGCGGCGACCTCGGGTGGGTACTCAGCGGCTCCCATGGTCAACTCCATGGACACCATCCTCGGTGGACTCTCGACCAGTGCCGCGCAGATCATCGACCCCGAGTACGTCGTCTCACCGGTCGCGAACTTCTACTTCAACTTCGTGTCGATGTTCGTCGTCGCCGCCGCGATCACCCTCGTCACGGAGCTGCTGCTGTCGAAGCGGGCGGACACGATGGAACTCGACGAACCCGACGCCGACGACCCGGAGAACTTCGACGTGAAGATGGCCCTCGACGCCACCGAGAAGCGCGGCGTCCTCATCTCCTGCCTCGCCATCGCCGCCTGCGCCGCGCTCCTGTTCTTCCTCGCCTGGCCGGCCGACTCGTTCCTCCGCGACGAACAGGGCGGCTTCGGTCCCGAATCGGGCCTGATGGGCGGCATCGCCGCGATTATCGGCTTCGGCTTCTTCATCGTCGGCATCGTCTACGGCTATGCGACGGGCTCGATCACGAAGACCTCCGACATCCCCGAGATGATGGCCAAGGGCCTGCTGCCGTTCGTCCCCGTCATCGTGCTCTTCTTCGCCGCCAGCCAGTTCCTGGCGCTGTTCAAGATGTCGAGCCTCGGGGAGATCCTCGCCATCAGAGGCGCCGACTTCTTCGGCTCCCTCAACACCGGCACATTCGTCATCCTGCTCGGCGGCTGGCTGCTCGTGGCCCTGGGCGCACTCTTCCTGACCTCCGGCTCGGGCCTGTGGACGCTCATGGCACCGGTGCTCGTGCCGATGTTCATGCTGCTCTCGATCTCCCCGGAGACGACGCAGGCGCTCTATCGCATCGGTGACTCGACGACGAACATCATCTCGCCGATGAGCCCCTACTTCGTCGTCGTGCTCGGCTTCATCCAGCGCTACAAGCGGGATGCCGGGATCGGCACGCTGCTGTCGTTCACGATTCCGCTGTCATTCGCGATGTTCGTCTTCTGGGGACTGCTCTTCTTCCTCTGGTGGGCCCTCGGGATCCCCTGGGGTCCCGGCGCTGCCATCGGCTACGAGATGAGCTGAGAACTCTCAGACCTGCAGCAGCGGGACGACGCGTCCGGTTGGAGGGCTGCTCCTCC
>JAPSIC010000102.1:0-10025 GCA_031179165.1 Brevibacterium sp. | reverse complement strand
TAGACTGGGCGGTACAGTGAATCTGCTCAGATCGAAAGGAATCGACCGTGAGTAACCCCATGATCAATCGGGCTCTCAACCAGGGAGTCCAGGCGGGTCGTTCGCAGCCTGTCATGTCGGACCAGGAACTCAACGACCTGTTCAACCAGCCTGCTGCGCAGCACCGCAACGTCGGTCAGCCCGTGGCCGACCGGACGATGCAGTACGAAGACGTCATGGTCAAGACCGGCATCTGCTTCGGCATCCTGCTGGCCGGCGCGGTGTTCGGCTGGTTCGCTCCGGCGCTGGCACTGCCCGCGATGCTCATCGCCCTCGTGCTCGGTCTCGTCAACGCCTTCAAGAGGGAGCCGAGCAAGGCGCTGATCATCGGCTACGCCGCGTTCGAAGGTGTGTTCCTCGGCGGCATCTCCGGGATCTTCGAGTCGATGTACCCCGGAATCGTCATGCAGGCCGTGCTCGCCACGCTCTGCGTGTTCGGCGTCATGCTGGCCCTGTTCAAGTTCAAGGGCATCCGCTACGGCTCGAAGATGATGAAGTTCATGGCGATCGCCGTGGGCGGCTACGCCGTCTTCTCGCTCATCAACTTCGGTGTCGCCATGTTCACCGGCACCGGGGGAGCCCGCAGCATCGAGGTCATGGGAATGCCACTGGGCGTCATCATCGGCGTCGTCGCCACCGTGCTGGCCGCGATGACCCTGATCGCCGACTTCCAGATGATCGAAGAGGGCGTCAAGCACAAGATCCCGGAGAAGTACTCCTGGATGTGCGCGTTCTCCCTCATGGTCACCCTGGTGTGGCTCTACATCGAGCTCCTGCGCCTGATCTCCTACTTCAGGGACTGAGCGCACAAGCACAAGGGCGGATTCCGGCAACGGGATCCGCCCTTTGCCGTGCCGCCCGGGTCCTCGGCGCCGGAGGACTAGACTTGGACCATGAGTGACTGTTCGGCTGATCTCGACGCCGAGATCCGCCGCCTGCGGATCAGGATCATCGGTCTGACCACCCGGCAGCTCGACGAGGCCGTCGACGGTGCGATGGAGGCGGCGGACGACCTCGATCCGGGCTCGGACCGGGCCGATCCACCCAGGCCTCGACGCGAGATCATCTCCGAGGCGCTCACCGACTTCTCCGCTCTTGCCTCCGGTGGCCGTGCCGTGCCGGTCCTGGGCGATCAGAGCCTCGCCGACCAAGTGGTCGTCCTCCTCGAGCACGGCGTTGCAGCAGCATCCGCGCTGCCGCCGGACGAGCGGGATCTGCTGCTCTCGCGGCTTCTCCGTGCGGCGACCGGGCTGCGCCGAGCATTGGCCTGACGATGCTGGTCGAGCGACGAACTCTGCGCGGCATGATCGCGGGAGCTGTCGCTGCAGCGGTGTACTTCGGGTCGGCCGAGATCATCGCCGGTGCGTTCCGCGCCGCCGGGGCGCCCCTGCTCATCCTCGGACAGATGATCATCCCCGTCGTCCCCACGTCGGTGATCAAGGCCGCCATCGCCGTGTTCGGCACGCACGACAAGGTCGCCCTCGTCATCACGATCCTGGTGGTCGGAGTGATGATCGGCGGGTTGATCGGCCGGCGGAGCATCGAGCGGCAGCTTCTCGCGATGGTCCTGCTCGCCGGCTTGGGGCTGTTGCCGGTCGTCCTGCTGCTCGGCTCGGGTGGGCGACCGGCTGATGCCCTTCCCGCTGTCTGCGGGATCGTGCTGGGGATCGGGACCTATCTCGGGCTGATCCGCCTCGGCCATGTCACCACCGACTCCCGCGGCGCACCAACCCACGCCGGTGGAGACGAGACCCGGCCTCGACCGGATCGCCGTGCATTCGTCGCTCTCGCCGGCCTCGGAGCCGGACTCGGCATCGCCGGAGTGGCGCTGGGCAGATCAGCGGCGGTGCTGGCACGGAGCACGTCCGCCACCCTGACGACTCTCGTCCTCCCGGCACCGGCCACCTCGGCGCCGGCGATTCCGGCAGGGGCCCAGCTGCAGGTGCCGGGGCTGGCCCCGCTCATCACCGGCACCGACGACTTCTATCGCATCGACACCCTGCTCGTCCCGCCCGTCATCGACGCGTCCACGTGGTCACTGCGCATCCACGGCATGGTCGAGAACGAGGTGAGGATCACCATGGCCGAGCTGCTCGAGCTGCCCATCGAAGAGCACCACCTGAGCCTCACCTGCGTCTCGAATCCTGTCGGCGGCGACCTCATCGGCACCGCGAAATGGCTCGGCCTTCCGGTCCGAGAACTTCTCGCTCGGGCCCGACCGATGCCGGGAGCCGACATGGTGCTGTCCCACTCCGACGACGGATTCAGCGCCTCGACCCCACTCGAGGTCCTCACCGACGAGCGCGCCGCTCTGGTCGCCGTCGGAATGAACGACGCCCCGCTGCCGCGGGAGCACGGGTTCCCGGCCCGCCTCGTCGTCCCCGGGCTCTACGGATTCGTCTCGGCCACGAAATGGGTGACGGAACTCGAAGTGACCCGGTTCGCCGATCAGCAGGCATACTGGACGCGGCGTGGGTGGAGCAGCCACGGGACGGTGCTCGTCGCATCACGCGTCGACGTGCCCCGAGCCGGTGCCCGGGTCCGAGCCGGAGACGGCGGGCGGGTCGTCACGGCCGGAATGGCGTGGGCCCAGCACACCGGAATCGCCGAGGTGCAGGTGCGACTCGACAACGGCGACTGGCAGAGCGCCCAGCTCGGCGAAGAGCTCAACATCGACACCTGGCGGCAGTGGCGCCACGAGTTCGATGGCGTCGAACCGGGAACCCATACCGTGACCGTGCGGGCGACGGACGCGCAGGGAACCGTCCAGATCTCCGAGCGACGGCCCGCGATCCCCGGCAGTGCGACGGGCCTGCACGACCGACGATTCAGCGTGGAGTAGTGACTCGCCGCGGATCCAGACGTCGGCACCGTCTCTGCCAAACACCTGATCGGACGGGAGGGGGCCGTCCCTGACTTCCACGAGACGGTCAGGCAGGACCATCCTGCCGCCCGCAGAGCGAGAGTCGCAGCCGGACCATACCGACAAGTTGTCAGCCCGGGCAGACAGGGTGTCACCTCATCGGCGGTCCCCGTATGATCCGAGGTGGATAGCCTGTATCCTCACGAATGCGAGAGAAATCGAGAACAGGGGCAGCTGACCTCGGCCGTCTCGCGCAACTGAGGCAAACGCACGGTCAACGCTCCAATCCAAGCGCATCACAACGAGGTGGTCTCCATGTTCGGCCTTCCAGCCGCAACCGTCGCCGTCATCTTCGGCATACCCGCGATCTGGGTGATCTACACGATCGTCTTCGTCTTCCTCTCCCGGCACTGGAGCGCGGAGGACATCGAGGGCGACGACCCGACCCAGCCCGGCACCGAAGGCATCGGCCAGGTCGATCCCAGCATCAAACCACGCACCGACAACGGGGGACTGGCATGAACATCGAAACCTGGTTCCTCGTCATCTACTTCCTCGCCATGGCCGGGATCGGCGTCTGGACGCTGAAGATCGGAACGAAGAACAACGAGGGCTTCCTGCTCGGCGGTCGCAGCCTCGGTCCCGCGGTCACGGCCCTGCGCCTGCAGTCCTCGTCGATGTCGGGATACATGTTCCTCGGCGCCGGCTCGCTCGCCTACACCAAGGGCTACTTCTCCCTCTGGTACGCGATGGGCGACATCGGCGGCGGAGTCCTCAACCTGTCGATCCTCGGCCGGCGGATGCGCAAACTCTCGCAGATCCTCGGCTCGCTGACCTCGATCGAGTATCTCGAGCACCGGTACCCCTCGAAGTGGACCCGGGCCATCGCGGCTCCGATCGCACTCTTCTGCATCTTCTTCTACGTCCTCGCCCAGTTCATCGCGGGCGGCCGCGGGCTCGAGATGGTCACCGGCGTGTCCTACGGCTGGGCACTGTTCATCGCCGTCGGAGTCATCGTCTTCTACACCTTCCTCGGCGGATACCTGGCGGTGGCCTACACCGACTTCGTGCAGGCGATCATCATGCTCATCGGCATGGTCTGGATCCTCATCGGCACGATGCAGGCGATCGGCGGCTGGACGGCCGGGAACCGGGCCGTGGGTGAGATCAACCCGAACCTGCTCACGATGTGGGGACCCGACGGGTACGACTCCGTGCAGTGGGGCGTCATCATCGGCGCGGTGCTCGTGTTCTCCATCGGCTACATGGGATGGCCGCACGTCAACGTCAGCCACATGGCGATGAAGAAGCCCTCCGTCGCCCGCGCCGCGAGCATGTACGCCACCGGCTTCAACCTGCTCTTCATCCCGGCGCCCTACATCGTCGGCATCATGGCCCTGATCATCCTGCCGACCCTCGAGAACCCCGAGCTCGCCGTCTTCGCCGTCGCCGACACGGTGCTGCCCGACTTCGCCGTCGGCATCGTCATGGCCGGCATCATGGCCGCGATCATGTCCACCGCCGACGCCCTGCTGCTCCAGTCGGGGACGATCGCCAGCCAGGACCTGATGCAGCGGTTCTTCTTCAGGAACCTCTCGGACCGGCAGTCGGTGTGGGTCTCCCGCATCACTGTGCTCCTCCTCGCCGTGATCGGCTACATCGTCGCCGTCAACGACCCGCCGGCCGTCGCCGAGGTGGTCATCTTCTCCACCACCGTGCTCGGTGCCGCGTTCGTGCCCGTCTACATCGCCGCGGCCTGGTGGAGGAAGGCGAACGTGCCCGGTGCCATCGCCTCGATGCTGCTGGGCACCATCTCCTCCGTCGTCTGGCAGCTCACCGGCCTCGTCGACGTCACCGGAGTCGACCCGATGGGCATCGGCATCGTCTGCTCGACGCTGGGCATCATCGTCGTCTCGCTGGCCACCCAGAGGTCGCACCCGGTGCCCGACCACGTGGTCGCGGCCATGATCGAGACCGACAAGATCGGCCCGATCCCGGCGCACATGCTCACCGGACAGAACGATGCGCTCGCCGGGCAGGTCCCGAAGGATGCGTGAGTCGGCCGGGACCGGGGGTGAACCCCTCGGAGGCGAACCCCTCGTCCCCGGCGGGGAGACGGCTGGGGCCGGTGACGCCCCCTCCGGGCTCCCGGCCCTGCGCCTGACCCCGAACATCACCGCCGCCGAGGCGACCGCCGTGTTCCGGCGCAAGCTCCCCGGCGCCCGGGTCGAGGTCCGAGAGGTGTTCCATCCGTTCTGGTGGACCGTGCTCGCCGTCGAGACCCGCGGACTCTTCGCGCGCCGAAAGACGTCCGAGAGTCGTGGGGCGGCGGGGCGGCGGATCAACGTCCTCGTCAACGCCCGATCCGGCAAGGGCTACCTCGCCGACTTCGAGCCACAGGGCGCGGTCGTCGACGCCGCGGAATGGCAGCAGGCGACCGGCCCGCAGGATCAGACCGGACCGGTCATCACTTCGGGCGAGGCCGTCCGCACGGCCCGATCGCTCGTGCGGACGAAGGTGGTGAAGACGGTGAAGCTGGGCATGGACATCTCGATCGCCGAGGCGGCCGCGCCGCGGGGAGTGCTCAAACCCAACTGGCTCGTCACCGGGAGCAATGCGAAGCACTCGGCGACGATCCTCGTCGACGGTCTCGACTCCTCCCATTACATCGTCCGGGTCGCGAAGCTCGAAGCGGGCTGAACCTGCCGCCACACACCGAACCAGCGGCCACCGCACTGAGTCCGCGCCCGGTCTGAGCCCGCGGCCACGCACCGAGCCCGCGGCCACGCACCGAGCCCGCGGGCCGCGGACGCGTGGCAGACACGGTCAGGACTCGTCACCTCGGATCCGGCGAGGCACGGCCGATAGGACTCCTCACGATGGATACGAGCAGATACGATGAATACTGCCGGATACGTCTAATACGGAAGATACGGTAAATACGGTAGGATACGGAGCAGGGATCACTACCCGAGATCAGTTCCCAGACCAAGGAGCAGAGATGAATCTGGAGATTCCCCCTCCCACGCCGAAGGATCAACTGTCTCCGTTCCGCCCGGGATTCGGGTCGACGCCGCCGGTGATGGTCGGCCGGCAGCCCGAGGTCACCTCCTTCGCCCGCGCGCTCGACGGCTCCGGCAGCACCGGTCGGACCGTCTTCGTGACGGGGCAGCGCGGAGTGGGCAAGACCGTCCTGCTCAACATCTTCCAAGAGGTTGCCGACACGCGCCAGTGGTTCACGATCCGGGAGCAGGCCTCGGCCGGGTTCGTCGACCGGCTCGCCCATGCGCGTCTGCCCGAGGTCCTCGAGTCCCACGATGCGCATGAGAGCTCGAAGTCCAAGGTCGTCGGCATCAGCCTGCCCATGAGCGCCGGCGGCCTCACCGTCCGCTCCGAGACGACGAGTGCTCTGGTCCCGGACCTGCGCTCGCACCTGATGAAGGTCCTCGAGCTGCTCGACACCCATGAGACCGGCCTGCTCATCGCCCTCGACGAGGTCCATCGCTCGAACCTCGACGAATTCCGGCAGATGACCGATGCCCTGGCCTATGCGATGTCGCAGGAGGCACCGCTGGCATTCGTGGCGGCGGGTCTGCCGGCCAGCATCGACAACATCGTCAACGACGATGTCTCGACCTTCCTCCGCCGGGCCGATCGCATCAACCTCGGCAGCCTGTCTCCGACCGAGACGTACGAGGCGCTGAAGACACCGGTGGAGCAGGCCGGCAAAGCGTTCGCCGAGGATGCCGTGGAGTTCGGGGTCGAACTCTCACAGGGCTACCCCTACCTGGTCCAGATCGTCGGAGACTTGGCGTGGAACGAGGCCGCCGGTGCCGACGAGCTCACGAGGGAGCACGTCGAGGCGATCGAGGACGAGGCCAAGATGGTGCTGGGTCGGCAGATCCACGATCCGACCCTGGCGGCGCTGACCCCGGGGGCGCGGCGCTATCTCAGGGCGATGACGCTCGACGACGGCGACTCGAGCACCGGCGAGATCGCCGATCGGCTCGGGGTGAAGAAGCAGACCGCCAACGACTATCGCCGACAGCTCATCGCCCACGGCGTCGTCGAGGTGCCGAGCTTCGGCCACGTGCGCATGGTCATCCCGTATCTGCGCAGCTACCTGCTCGAACGCGACGACGAGGTGCAGTGACTCAGCTCCAGTTCTTGGCCTCGGTGAGGCAGAACGGGTGACCGGCGGGGTCGAGGAGCACGATCCAGGTGTCTCCCGGCTGCGGATCGGCCCGCGTCGCTCCCAGCTCCACACAGCGGGCGGCTGCGGCCTCGATGTCCTCGGCGGCGAGATCGAAGTGGAACTGCTTGCGTCCGTCATCGGGCCACTCGGGCCTCTGATAGTCGGCGCTGGTGCCGATGCCCAGGGCATGGGTGGGACCGGCCAGCATCGCGTAGTTCTCGTCGGAGTAGGTCACCGGCCAGCCGAGGACCTGTGACCAGAACTCGCCAAGGGCGGCGGCGTCCGGGGCGTCGAGGGTGACCATGGCCAGGGTCGCGACCGGCGTATCCTGGGCCGCAGTATCGGGAGAGGTGTTCATCTGTGTCTCAGTCATGTCTGACAGTCTGGCTCCGTCACCGGCGACGGTGATAGGAAAAAGCCGTCATCGGATCATCTCACCGGTTGCGAATCGATCCGGTCGGCAGCGGTCGGGTTCGGGGAGGCGCCTGCGGTGGGCGAGGCGGACCGATGGGCCGCCCGGAACCGGGAAGGACTGATCCCGTACCGGGAGACGAAGGTCTGCCGCAGCGTCTCGGCCGACGCGAAGCCGCAGCTGCGCGCGATCGACGTCAGCGGTTCGGTGGTGTCGGTGAGCAGCCGGGTGACGGCGTCGAGCCGGGCTTCGCGTACGAATCGAGCCGGACTGCGCCCGATGTGCTCGAGGCACAGCCGGCTCAGCTGTCGTTCGCTCACGCCGATCGCTGCCGCCAGGGATGCCCCCGACAGGTCATCGCCGAGGTGGGTGACGACATGGTCGACCATCCGGCGCACGGTGCGATTCTCCGGGCTCGGCAGTCGCAGGTACATGCTCATCTGCGCCTGATTCGCGGGACGCTGGAGATAGGTGACCAGACCGAGTGCGACCTGGCGGGCCACCTCGGCGCCGTGGTCCTCCTCGATGAATGCGAGCGTGAGGTCGAGGGCGGCGGTGACTCCACCCGAGGTGGCGATCGCGCCGTCGCGGACGTAGACGGGCGCCGAGTCGACGTGGACGGAGGGGAACCGACGGGCGAGCTCGTCCGCGTAGAACCAGTGGGTGGTCGCGCGATGACCGTCGAGGAGGCCCGCAGCGGCCAGCACGGTCGCGCCCGTGCACACCGAGGCCACGCGTCGGGCCAGCGGGGCCAGGTGACGGAGGAGGGCGAGGAGCCGGTCGTCGGCGGCAGCGGCCTCGTGTCCCAGCCCGCCCGACACGATGAGGGTGTCGAAGCGACCGGAGATCGAGTCGAGCCGGGACTGAGCCCGGATCTCGAGGCCCGCGTCGCTGCGGATCGGCCGACCGATCGGACTGGCCAGGTACACGTCGTAGCGCGGAGAGATGCCCCGCCGATTGGCGTGCTCGAATCCGCTGGTCACGCAGGCGACGTCGAGGAGTTCCACTCCGTCGTAACCGACGACGACCACCGTGCGACCAGACATGGCACCAGTATGCCGCCGAATCCGAGTCAGATCGCCAGGATTGCCAGAATTCCGGACAGATTCGCAGCCGCGAGCGGACGTCGCCCGGTGCAGGGCCGAGAGTGGGTGCATCAGAAGGTGTGGCAGGTCGATCAGGGAGGACGAGGGCGATGAGTCGGTCTTGGTCGCATCCGTCATGGCACTCACGCTCATCGTGCTCACCGACATCAGCCGGGCGCGCGCTCACCGGCATCCGCCCGGCGTGAGCTCACCATCCACAGCACAGCTCACCGTCCACAGCACAGCTCACCATCAGTACAAGGAGCAGACATGACAGCGATGACCAGTTCCCGGCTCCGCTCTCCGGCGGCGCAGTTCCTCCGGCACTATCTCGAGATGGTGATCGCGATGCTGGCGGGAATGATGATCCTCGGACCCCTGGAATCGTTCCTGCTCAACCCGCTCGGCTGGGACGGGGTGCGAGCCATCCCGGAGTTCGACGTCCTCATCATGGCGACGAACATGACCCTGCCGATGGTCGGGTGGATGCTCTATCGTCGGCATTCGGCGGGGGCGATGATGCTGATGGCGGCAGCGATGTATCTGCCCTTCCTCGTGCTGTTCCCCTTCGAGTGGACGGGTGTGCTGTCGTACGGCACACTGCTCGGCCTCGGGCACACACTGATGTTCGCGGCCATGTTCGCGGCGATGTGGGTCCACCGGCGTGAGTTCATCCACAGCGGCAGTGCGCTGCCTCCCACCCAGACGCGGTCGCAGGGCCGAGACGCCCCGGTCGAGGGAAGGATCGAACCATGAGCAGCATCGTGCTCTACATGTGGATGTCGCTCGACGGGTTCATCGCCGGGCCCGAGGACGGACCCGAGCAGGGCCTCGGTCGCGGCGGTGAGCGCCTGCACCAGGCGTTGGCGCTCGACGACGGAGCAGACCCGGCATCGATTCGCACGGCAGACGTCGTCAGCGCCCAGGTTCTGGCCGAGGCGATGGACACCGGAGCCGTCCTCACCGGACGACGGACGTTCGACCATGGCGGCCGGTGGAACGGTGACCACCATGACGGTGTGCCGATCTTCGTCCTCACGCGGTCGATCCCCGATGAGCCCGCCCCCGGCCGCGCCCGGTGGGTCACCGATGTCCACGAGGCCGCCGCGCTGGCCCGGAACGCGGCCGGCGACCGCGATGTCCTCCTCCATGGGGCCGAGGCGGCTCGGGCGGTCCTCGACGCGGGAGAGCTCGACGAGATGTCCCTGCAGATCGTCCCGGTGCTGCTCGGGCAGGGGCGGCGACTGTTCGAGGACATGCCCGGCGAACACGTCGAACTCGACCGGGTGCGCGTGCTCGATGACCCGGAGGTGCTGCACACGCGCTACCGGGTGCGGAAGGCCGACGATCGAGAGGGGCCGCGGTGACCGGCAGTGCCGACTTCAGCGCCCCGCCGATCGTCGACAGGGACAGGTGGCTCTCGGAGCGCAA
>JAPSIC010000228.1 GCA_031179165.1 Brevibacterium sp. | reverse complement strand
TGGCGCAGGTCCAGATCAACGACGTCCACTTCCCGAACGAGGCCCAGCACCGGTTCATCCCCGGTGAGCCGGGCCCTGCCGCTGCCCTCGCGGATCAGGACTGGTGGCTGAGCCAGGACACCGGGACCACGGTGTCGAAGACCTTCAACCTCGACGTCGAACCGCAGGTGCTCGTGGTGGCGCCCGCGAACGCGCAGGACAGCCTGGAAGGGACGACGGTGACGATGAAGATGCGGGTCGAAGGCGTCTTCGGCTGGTCCCTGATCGGGATCGCCCTGGCCATCATCCTCCTCGGCGCCGCCCTCTACTTCGGACTGCGCTGGTGGAACGGGCGGATCCGGCCCCAGCCGAAGGACGAACACGGCGACACCGCGGACCGGTCCGCGCCCTCTGCCCGTCGGCCCGGGGCGGACACGCCGGCGCCGTCCTCGGGTGGTCCCGGGGCGGACGCGCCGACGTCGACCCCGCCTCGGCGGCCGAAGAAGCGGAAGCTGCGCGGCGGCACCGCCATGGTCCTCGGGTCCGGTCTGGCGCTGAGCGGATGCGGTGTGCTGCCGATCGCGCAGCCGCACACCCCGGAGATCACTCCCTACGAGCGAACCGCGATCCGGCCCGGCGAGGCCGGGAAGTACATGACCGAGTACACCGAATCCCTCGACGCCATCCTCAAAGAGCGCGGCAACGGACTCGAGGACATCCAGGCCGCGCCGCTCATCGACCGGACGCGGGCACAGATCCAGATCGCGGAGAAGGCGAAGCAGACGCTCACCGCCCCCAACTTCACCGAGGTGGTCGCCGGAGGGCCCAGCTTCCAGGAGTACCCGATGTGGTTCTACGCCTTCGGCACCACCGACGGCGACGAGAAGATGACCCAGGTGCAGCTGGTCACCCGGGAATCGGCCACCGCCCGACCGATCGTGCGGGCCGCGACCTACATCCCCGCCGAGCAGACCCCGACGCTGCTGGCCAACGGACGCGGCGCGGTCGACACCGCCCCGAAGGAATTCACGGATGCGATGGCACCCTCGGCGGAGAAGGTGGCGAAGTACCTGGTCGACGGCAAGGCCGACAAGAGCCTCGACGGACTCGAGGAGGGCGGTTTCACCTCCTTCCGCGACTACCTGGGGCAGCTGCGCGGGGAGGAGTCCGGCTTCGACGAGGTGGGCGCCGAATGCAAGCCCTACCCCGACCTCGACTTCGCGTCGATGACCCTGAAGACCGAAGCCGGAGCCATCGGAATGGGAGAGGTCCGGTGCACCCTGACGATCAAGGTGCCCGAGGACTACTCACTCGACCTCGGCGACACGATCGAAGCGGTGAAGACCAACGACAAGGACGGCAACACCGTCGAGGTCGACACCGCACACCCCTACGTGCTCGTCAGGTCCGCCGACTCGCTCAAGGCCATGGCGATCGACTGGGACGTGATCTCCTCGCGGGTCGTGTGAGTCCCGGTGCGAGACCTCCGGCGTCGACCGATGCGGTCGGCGCCGGAGCCGCATTCACAGCCCGCGGCGGCACCGCTCAGGCGGTGCGTGCCTGCACACTCCGCCCCACCCGGTGCAGCCACCACAGGCCGATGAGCGGGAGCACCAGCGGGATGAACCCGTAGCCGATGCCGAACGCGGACCACACGGACGGCTTCGCGAAGTCCTCCGGATGGGTGAAGCTGAGGATGCCGACGGCGATGACCCCGACGAACTCGATGATGCACGAGGCGATCGCGATGCGGTGGGTGAGACGATTGCCGATGACCAGGCAGATCGTCGCGACGATGTAGATGACGGCGGCGACGAGCGAGAGCGTGTAGGCGACGGGGGCGACGTCGAACTCGCGGATCACCTGGTAGCCGGCCCTGGCGGTGGCCGAGAGCGCGAAGATCCCGTAGACCGCCGTCAGGGCGCGGCCCGGGCCGGTGTGCATCGCCGAATACGGGGAGCGCCCCGCCGGCTGCGGAGGGCGTCGGTCGTTCCTCAGAGCCAAATCTGGTCCATCCTCTCGATCATCACGGCCACGGTCAGTCCCGCCGCGGCCAGGACGCCCGGCCCCCACCGGCTCAGCTCCGCGAACGCCCAGAAACCGGCCAGGGCCATGACCAGGATCGCGGTGATGACGTAGCCGAAGAAGAGGAGGGGATCGACGTCATGCGTCGAGGAGAAGGCCACGATCGAGACGATCAGCTCGACGATGAGGAGGAGCAGCAGCAGCGCGGAGACGCCGAGCAGCATCCTGCCGGCGGGACGGTTGCGAATGGTGTCCACGATCGACCACACGATCAGCACGGCGGTGACGGCGTAGAGCACGATGGTGAATACGGTGAACACCCGCTCAAGTCTAATCACCGTCGGGCCGGCCCCCGAACCGGCTGCCGACCCGGGGCAGGGTGAGATCGGGCACTGAATCTGGCCGGGCTTGCCCCCACGCCCTAAAATTGTCTCAATGCCCATCTATCTCGATCATGCCGCGACCTCGCCCATGCCGGAGCCGGTGCTTGAGACCTTCACCACCGAACTGCGCAGGCGGGGCAATCCGTCGTCCCTGCACGCGGGCGGCCAGTCGGCGCGGATGCGGATCGAGATGGCACGGGAGGACCTGGCGGCAGCGCTGGGGGCGTTCACCTCGGCGGAGGTGATCTTCACCTCCGGGGGCACGGAGGCCGACAACCTCGCGATCAAGGGCCTCTATCTCGCCCGCAACGGCGGGACCTTCGCCGCTCCCGGTCGACCCCGCGTGCTCACCTCCACGATCGAACACCATGCCGTCCTCGACACCGTCGACTGGCTGGCGACCCAGGGCGCGGAGATCGTCTGGCTCGAGGTCGACGAGGACGGTCACCTGATCCTCGACGCCGCGCTCGCCGAGCTGCGCCGCGATCCGGAGAGGACCGCGGTGATGTCCGTGATGGCCGCGAACAATGAGATCGGCACCCTCCAGCCGATCCGCGAACTCGCCCGTGCCGCCGCCGAGGCCGGGGTGCCCTTCCACGTCGACGCCGTCCAGG
>JAPSIC010000227.1 GCA_031179165.1 Brevibacterium sp. | reverse complement strand
GCAGCGCGCGTCATTCGGAGCTGACCTCGAAGGTCTCTCCCATCGCTGCGACGCGGTCCCCGGGACGGATCGTGGCCCCGCGGCGAGTCTCGACGACGTCGTTGACCCGCACCTCGCCCGAGGCGATGAGGTCCTTGGCCATCGCACCGTCTTCGGCCACGCCGTGGAGTTTGAGCAGCTGACCCAGCTTGATGGAGTCGTCGCGGATGGTGATGACGTCCATCAGAAGTCGAAGCCTCCGAAGTCGAAGCCTCCGCCGTCGCCGCCGAAGAGTCCGCCGCCGTCGCCGCCGAAGTCGCCTCCGCCGGCATCCCCGCCGGCGTCTCCACCGGCCGAGCCGTCATTGAAGCCCTCGGCATAGGATCCGTCCCAGCCGCCGCCCATGCCGCCGAAGAGCATCGCGCCCATCAGCACGCCGGGGAGCAGGCCCGAGCCGGCATAGGAGTTGAAGTAGCCGCGGTTGTACTCCGCGTAGGCCGGGCCGGCCTCCCAGTAGGCGCGCCGGGTATGCCCGTCGCCGGTCACGACCTTGCGGACGGCGGGTTCGGCACCCACGGCGACACGTTCGGCGTCGGCGGCGCAGACCGGGACCGGGCGGAGCTGACCACCGGCAGGGGCCCAGTCGATGTCCTCGACGGAGGGGCCGTGCTGCGGGTTGAAGAAGCAGGGTGGGCGGCGGGCCGGAAGGGGTTCGCCGGCGACGCGGGCTCGCACGCATTTGCCGGCGTAGCGGCCATCTTCGAGCGCCTCGGTGACGTGGCGGATGTCGCTCTGCTCGTCGACCTTCTCGAGCGTCTCCTTGGCGGTGTCATAGGAGTCGAGCGCGCGCTTGTAGTCCTGCGCGCCGCCCTCGTCGAGTTCGACTCCGGCGGTGAGGATGTCGAGTTCGGCGACCTCCTCGCCGAAGGAGGTGACATCCTCCTCGGCGCTCCGCTTCACCTGCTTGAGCTCCTCTTCGAGCAGCTCCCGCTTGCGCTTCTTCTCCTTGCGGTGGCTGATGAAGAAGATGGTGCCGAGAACGATGAGTATCAACAGGAATACTGTTCCCACGATGTGCGCCTCCCGAGGTGAATGTTCCTCACCCAGTATGCCCGACTAATCTGACAGACGACTGAGCCGAACCACCATGTCAGCTCAGCATCCGCGGCCAGGATCGAGGCCGTCCCTCCCGCGCGCTCAGCTCAGGTGCACGAGCCCTTTGGCCAACGTCGCCACTCCCCCGCCGAGGGCGAGCACGATCATGGCGGCGCGAGCGGCCGACACCGGGATCCGCTTCGCCAGCCATTCGCCCAGCCCCAGGCCCGCGCCGAGGACGAGCACGATCGCGATCCAGGTGCCCGCCCCCAGCTGCGGCCACGCATTGTCGTCCAGCGACAGCTTGAGCCCGACGGCGGAGGCGGCGCCGACGATGAGGAACGGCTGCAGGGTGGCGGCGAAGGCCCGATGCTCCCACCTCGTCAGCACCGCGTAGGCGCTGATCGCCGGGCCTCCGGTGCCCGCCGAGGCGGACATCGCCCCCGACAGCAGACCGGCCGAGAGCCTGGTCGTGGGCGTCGCGGGAACGACGCGACCGACATGGCCGATGACAAGGGAGCTGATCAGCGACACGACGATGAGGGCCCCGATGAGGACCTGCAGCGGGGGCCCCGGCAGGAACGCGGCCAGCATCGCGCCGGGAACCGCCCCGAGGACGGCGCCGAGGGCCAGCTGCCAGAACGAGTCCCACTCGACTTCCCGCCAGGTGCGGGCGAAGACGACGGAGCTGGCGAGGATCCCGCAGAGATTGACGAGCACGACCCCGGAGAACGGATCGAGGAGAAGGACGAGGAACGGTCCGCAGACGAGGGCGAAGCCCATGCCGGTGACCCGCTGCGACAGCGCCCCGAGGAAGACGGCGAAGAGGATGAGCAGGACGACTGGTTCCACGCCCCGAGTCTATTCGAGACCGGAAGTCCCATGGTTCCCTGCCGATCGGCAGGGTTAGAGTGGGCTCCATGAACGAGTCATTCTGGTCGCGGTTCAGTGCCGATCCGCGAATCCACGGCACGGTCCGCGCCTCCGACGCGGACCGGGCCGTGGTCACCGAGGTGCTGTCGCAGGCCTTCGCCCTGGGACAGCTCGGCTCGGAGGAACTCGACGCGCGAATCGATGCCGCCGCACAGCTGCGCACCCTCGGCGAGATCCCGGCGCTGGTCGAGGACCTCGTCGTCGACGCGACCGACGATGAACTCGCGACGATGGATGAGGCGGCTCGAACACGAGCGCTCGAGCGTCTGACCGACGAACGGATCCCATCACTCCCGAGCAGATCGACGCCGCGGCGGCCGACTACTACCGGAAGAGGGTCAGGCAGTCCGTCTTCGGCATGCTCGCGGGACCGGTGGGAATCACCCTCGCCATCTGGGCCGCGACCTCTCTCGCTGCGGGCGGACTCATCTTCTTCTGGCCGATCTTCGTCATCATCCCGATGGCCTTCGGCGTGATCGCCGAGGTCACGGGCAGGGAACGGATCATCCGCCGGCGGAAGAGGGAGCTCACCCAGCGGGCGCGGGCGCACCTCGGCGACGTCGAGGCGCAGCGACGACTCGTAGCACGGCGACGCAGGCAGGAGCGCAGGGAGCGCGAAGTGTTCGGGGACGGCGACCCTCCTCTCGGTGCCCTCGGGCTGTGGCCGGGACTGCACGGACCGTCCCAGGAGCCTCCCATCTCCCCCGTGCGGCACCCGCACAGTCGCGAGGAGATCCGACGCCGGCGGCGAGAGGCGCGGCTGCGGCGGAGAAGGGATCGAGGCGACTGATCGGTCAGCACGCGCCGAAGGGCGAGGGGATCGCGATCCCCTCGCCCTTCGTCTGAACAGCTCAGCGGCTCACGCCGCCCGGTGCGGTCGGGTCAGAAGCCCATTCCGCCCATTCCGTCCATGCCCGCCGCACCTGCGTCGGCACCGGCAGGAGCCTTCTCAGGCTTGTCGGCGACGACCGATTCGGTGGTCAGGAACAGACCGGCGATCGAGGCGGCGTTCTGCAGAGCGG
>JAPSIC010000226.1 GCA_031179165.1 Brevibacterium sp. | reverse complement strand
ACGCCGCCGGCGCTGGTGCCGGACCGACCGTCCTCCCGCGAGGTCGCGCCCAGGACCAATTCGCCGTCGGGGCGCGGCACCACGTAGACGGGCCGCCCCGTGACGAGGCCGCGGACGGTGCGGGTCAGCAGCGGTGTCAGCCGCCTGGGCGCACGCAATCGGATGACCTCACCCCAGACCTCTCGCAGCGGCAGCTCGGGGACGCCGGCGATCGTGGTGCAGGAGGCACCGGCGGCGATGACGACCTGCTCGGCGGACACGCGGCTGCCGTCGTCGAGTTCGACTCCGACGGTGCGGGACCCGGCGCCCAGCAGCGCTCGGGCGGGTGACCTGACCAGGTGGGGTTCGAGGACCTGGGTGAGGGCGCGGACGATCCTGCGGGGATCGATCGCATGGTCACCGGGGATGCGCACTGCCCCGCAGACGGCGGGTGCCAGTGCGGGTTCGAGGTCCCTGGCGCTCGAGCCGGTGATGAGGGAGACGTCGAAACCGGCGGCGGTCTGGACCGAGGCGAGTTCGCGCAGGGAGGACAGGTCGGCCCGATCGCCGGCGCAGACGAGGGTCTCGGCGGTCGACTGACCGAGGTCGGCACCGGTTTCGGCGCTGAGCTCGGCGATGAGTCCCGGGTAGAGCCCCGCCGAGGCGCGCATCAGCGGGTAGAGGGGGCGCTGTCCCCACACCACCTCGGCGGCGGGGGCGAGCATTCCGGCGGCCGCATGGGTGGCCCCCGACCCCGGGGCGGGGTCGAGGACGGTGACGGCGGCACCGTGCCTGAGCAGGCTCCAGGCGGTGGTCAGGCCGATGATCCCGGCCCCGACGACGACGGCGTGCATGTGATTCTCCCTCCGGCGGCATGATCCGCATCAGGTCTGGCGGTCGGCTCCTGCGCCCTCTCAGCCCTGTCTCCCAAGGCTCCCGCGAACTCCTCTACTCTAGGAGCATGGTCACCGATTGGGAAGTTCACACCGAGGTGCGAGACGACGGCAGGGCCGAACGCCTGGCGAAGCTCGGCACGGCTCGGCTCTATGTCTGCACCGATGCCCGCCGCAAGCAGGGCGACCTGGCCGAATTCCTCGACGCCGCCTACGCCGGCGGAGCCGACATCATCCAGCTGCGGGACAAGGGGCTGGAGGCGCGTGCCGAGATCGAGGCGCTCGGGGTCCTCCGCGAGGCCGCCCACCGCCACGGCAGGCTGTTCTCGGTCAACGATCGCGCCGATGTCGCCCTGCTCGTCGGCGCCGACGTCTTCCACGTGGGCCAGGGCGACCTCAGCAGTGCGCAGGCCCGCGCGGTGCTCGGCCCCGACGTCATCCTCGGACGCTCGACGCATTCGGTCGAGCAGGCCAGAGCCGCCGAGGCCGACCCCGAGGTCGACTACTGGTGCCTCGGGCCGGTGTGGGAGACGCCGACGAAACCGGGACGCCCGGCGATCGGCCCAGGTTCCCTGCGCGAGACGAGGGACACGGCGTCCAAGCCGTGGTTCGCCATCGGCGGAATCGACGCCGGCCCCCGCCTCGCCGAGGCGGTGGAGGCGGGCGCGTCGCGTGTCGTCGTCGTGCGGGCGGTGACCGAGGCCGAGGACCCGGCCGCTGCCGCCGCCCGGCTCAAGGCCGAGCTGGAAGCCGCCGGAGAGGAGGCGCTGTGAGGATCCTCATCGCCGGAGCGGGCGCCACCGGCGGCGCCTTCGGCACCCGCCTGGTCGAGGCCGGCCGGGACGTGACGTTCCTTGTCCGCGAGGCCCGGGCACAGCGCATCCGGGCAGCCGGGCTGCGCTTCATCGCCCCCGAGGAGGACCGGACGAATCGGGTCCCGGTGCTCACCGCCGCCGAACTGGCCGGGCTCGGGGTCGAGGAGCGCGTGTTCGACCTGGTCATCGTCGCCGTCAAGGCCAACGCCCTCGAGTCGATCATCGAGGACATCCGGCCCGCGATCGGCGCCACCACCCTCATCCTCCCGTTCCTCAACGGCATGGCCCACATCGACCGGCTGGAGGCCGAGTTCCCCGGGCAGGTGCTCGGCGGGCTCGTCAAGATCGTCGCGACGATGCGCGACGACGCCGTCGTGCAGATGACGGACATGGCGGTGATGACGATCGGTCGCCTCAGCGGGGGAGAGGTTCCTGCAGACGTCCGGACCGCGCTCGAGGTGCCCGGCTTCCGACTCCAGGTCCTCGATTCGATCGTCGACGCGCTGTGGGAGAAATGGGTCTTCATCGCCGCCGCCGGCGTCGTCACCTGTCTGTTCCGGGCACCGGTCGGCGCGATCATGGCCGCCGGTGGGCGCGCCCGCGTCCTCGAGATCATCGCCGAACTCGAAGCCGTCGCCGCGGCCGCCGACCACGCCGTCAGCGACAAGGCGCACGCGATGACGGTGTCGATGCTCACTGCGGAGGGGTCGTCCTTCACCTCCTCGCTCTACCGCGACGTCACCGCCGGAGCACCGAGCGAAGCCGAGCACATCCTCGGCCATCTGGCGACGACGGCCGCCGGCCTCGGCGTCGCCACCCCGCTGCTCGATCTCACTCTCGTCCAACTGCGGGCAGGGGAGATCGTGCGCACCGCCTGACCCTGTCGACCGACCCGACGCTGACGATTGGACGGACAATGCCCGAACAGCCCGAACTTGATGCTCTGGCGGACTTCCTCCGCGCGAACCTGGTCGGTGAGACGATCGCCGAGGTCCACCTCGGCGAGATCAGCGCCCTGAAGTCGGCGCAGCTTCCCCTCGACTCCCTCCGCGGGGCGGGCGTGGACGCGGTCTCGCGGACGGGCAAGTTCCTCGACATCGCGGTCGGCGAGGCGCATCTCATCGTCCACTTCGCGCTCATGGGCTGGCTGCGCTGGTATGCCGAGGTCACCCGCGGTCCGGTGCGGATGGGCAAGGGGCCACTCGCCCTGCGCATCGCCCTGGACTCGGGGGCGGGCTTCGACCTCACGGAGCAGGGAACGAAGAAGAGCCTCGCAATCCACCTCGTGTCCCGGCCCGATGAGGTGGAACGGATCGCTCAGCTGGGCACGGACGTGTCCGCACTGGGCGAG
>JAPSIC010000008.1 GCA_031179165.1 Brevibacterium sp. | reverse complement strand
CGTCGAGGGCGACGTTGCCGTTGCCGATGACAGCGACCTTCTCGTGCTCAAGCGGCCAGGTCTGGGGCACATCGGGGTGGGCGTCGTACCAGTTGACGAAGTCCGCGGCGCCGTAGGAGCCGGGCAGCTCGACGCCCGGGATGTCGAGCGAGGCGTCCTTGACACAGCCGGTGGAGAAGATCACCGCGTCATAACGGTCGGTGAGCTCCTCGAGGCTGATGTCCGTGCCGTAGTCGACGTTGGAGAACAGGCGGATGTCGCCGCGGTCGAGGACCTTGATCAGCGCGTTGATGATCCCCTTGATCCGCGGGTGGTCGGGAGCGACACCATAGCGAACCAGCCCGAAGGGAGCCGGCAGCCGTTCGAACAGGTCGATGCTGATGTCGAAGTCTCGTTCGGCCTTGGTCAGAAGATCGGCCGCGTAGATGCCTGCAGGGCCGGCACCGATGATGGCCACCCGGAAGGGACGAGTCATTCTCACACCTTTCTAGTCAGTGGCTTCCAATTCTATCGTCTGAGTAGGGCATCCTTACCCAATCGTGACGAACCTCGCAATTAAGCTTCATCTGTGACCCTCAATCCATCCCCTGACGAAAGTGCCCGGCGCCGCAGCGGCCTGGGCTACGGACTCTCCGCCTACCTGTTCTGGGGCTTCCTCCCCCTCGTCTTCGTCCTCGCCGCCCCCACCGGGGCGTTCGAGCTCGTCGCCCATCGAGTCATCTGGTCGCTGGTCTTCTGCGCGATCCTCCTCGCCTTCACCCGCGGCTTCGGTCGCACCTGGGAGGTCATCACCTCCGGCCGGACGTTCTGGCTGCTCGCTCTGGCCTCGGTGCTCATCGCCGTGAACTGGACGACGTTCATCTACGGCGTCGAAACCCAGCAGCTCGTCGAGGTCTCGCTGGGCTACTACCTCAACCCGCTCATCTCGATCGGTCTGGGAGTCCTCTTCCTCGGTGAGCGACTGAGCCCGCTGCAATGGGCCGCCGTCGGCTTCGGCCTCCTCGCCGTCATCATCGTCGGCATCGGCCTCGGCCGAGTGCCCTTCATCGCCTTCGGGGTCGCGATCTCATTCGGCCTCTACGGCCTCGTCAAGAACCGGGTCGGCGGCAAGGTGGGGGCGCTGGAGTCGATGACGGTCGAAACGGCCGTCCTCACCGTCCCGAGCATCGCGCTGCTCGGCTACCTGGCGACCGTGGGCCTCGACACCTTCGTCGGCTTCGGCCCCGGCCATGTCCTCGTTCTCCTCTGCACCGGTCCGGTCACGGCGATCCCCCTCATCCTGTTCGGAGCCGCGGCGCGCCGGATCCCCCTGTCATGGATCGGGATGATGCAGTACATCGCGCCGACGATGCAGTTCATCATCGGCGTCGCCGTCCTCGGCGAGGTGATGTCGACGACCCGCTGGATCGGCTTCTTCGTCATCTGGATCGCCGTGATCCTGCTCAGCCTCGACCTCGCCGCGAGGGCGAACCGCCGCCGGAGATCATAGCAGCGCGGCCCGCAGCCCGTACACGGACCGCAGCTCATGCGCCTGCCTCACTCGTGCACGGCCTCAGCTCGTGCGCGAGACCACGGAGTCGGCGAAGGCGAAGAGCGAGTCCTTGACGATGCCCTCGGGCAGCGGCGCCAGTGCGGACTTGGCGTCCTCGGCCCAGCGCACCGCCTCGACGCGAGCCTGCTCCGTCACCGGGTGGGCGGCCAGGGCCGCCCGCGCGGATTCGAGGGCCGCATCGGAGGTGAGGTCGGCATCGAGGAGGTCGACCACCTCGGCGGCGGAGGCATCACCGGCGGCGGCCGCCGCGCGGGCGTAGAGCACGGGCAGGGTCGGGACGCGCTCCCGCAGGTCGGTGCCCGGGGTCTTGCCCGAGGCCTGCGAGGAGACGGTGAGGTCGATGATGTCATCGGCGAGCTGGAAGGCGATGCCGACGCGTTCGCCGAACTGCCGCACGGGCTCGGCGAGTGTCTGGTCGGCGCGTGAGAACATCACCCCGAACTGCGCGGAGGTGGCGATGAGCGACCCGGTCTTGTCGGCGAGCACATGCAGGTAGTGGTCGATCGCGTCGGCCCCCTCCGGGGGTCCGGCGAACTCGTTGAGCTGGCCGAGGACGAGCCGTTCGAAGGTCTGGGACTCGATCCGCACCGCTTCGGGGCCGAGACCGGCGGTGACCAGGGAGGCCTTCGAGAACAGGAGATCACCCGTGAGGATCGCGACCGAGTTGCCCCACACCTCATGGGCGGCGGGGGCCCCGCGGCGCACGGGCGCATCGTCCATCACGTCGTCGTGGTAGAGGGAAGCGAGGTGGATGAGCTCGACCGCCACGGCCGCCTCGATGATCTCCGCGCGGTCGGCCTCGCCGAGGCGGGCGGTGAGCAGGAGGAGGTTGGGTCGGGCGCGTTTGCCCCCGGCGGCGAGCAGATGCTTGGAGGCGGTGTCGGGCAGTTTGCGGGTCTGCTCGGTCACCTCATAGAGTCGGCGCTCCACGGCCTCCAGCTGAGCTGAGATATCCGCCGCGAGCTGGGCATCGGCGCCGGTGAAGGCCGCCGGAGAGGCTAGGTGGCTCATGTCCTCGTCATTCATCTTCGTCATGGTCGGGTGGTGCTCAGGCATTGCTGGTGGCCGGCACGATCCGGGTGAGGATGGAGATCACCCGGTCGATGAGATCGGCCTCGGACACCGTGGAGTCGCGGTAGAGGTTCGCCAGCAGCTTCACGACGAATTCCATCACAACGTCAACACCCATACCGTACTTGATTCCGAAGTGCATCAGGGCGGGGTGGCCGATAATCGCGGAGAAGACGCGGCCCAGGGTGAAGTAGCCGCCGAGCGAGTCGCCGATGAGCCGCGGGTACTCGGCGAGCTTCTCCCGCATCACCCGTTGCGGGTAGCGGGCGTAGGTGGAGATCACCTCGGCGGCCAGACGCGCGGATTCGAGGGCGTAGTCGATGCCCTCGCCGTTGAACGGGTTGACCATTCCCCCGGCGTCGCCGAGGAGCAGCAGACCCCGGTGGTAGTGCGGTGTCCGGTTGAAGGCCATCGGCAGGGCCGCGGACTTGACCGGACCCAGCGCGGTGGACTCGTCGATGCCCCACTCGTGGCCCATGTCGGCGATCCACTGGCCCATCACGGAGCGCAGGTCGACGGATCCGAACTGCGGTGAGGAGTCGAGGAGGCCGGTGCCGATGTTGATCGTGCCGTCGCCGAGCGGGAACAGCCAGCCGTACCCGGGCAGCACCTCGGACTCGCCGGCGGCGTTCGTCGAGCGCATCTCGACCCAGCTCTCGATGTAGTCGTCGGCGTGCCTCGGCGAGGTGTGATAGCTGCGCACCGCCACACCCATCGGGCGGTCGTCGCGTTTGGCCAGGCCCATCGCCACCCCGAGGCGAGACGAGACTCCGTCGGCGGCGATGACGACGGGGGCCCGGAAATGAGCATCGGGCCCGACCCGTCGGCCACGGTGATCGGTGCCGGTGGCATGGACTCCCCGGATCCATCCGTCCTCGCCGATGTCCGGGGACAGGGCTTTGACCTGCTCGAACAGTCGGGCACCGGAGTGCTGGGCGTGGCGGGCGAAGGCCTCGTCCATGCCCATCCGGGGCCGCGTCAGTCCGTAGTTCGGGGTGCCGTCGATGTCCGGCCAGTCGATCTCGAGCCGGTGGCCGCCGCCGATGAGGCGCAGTCCGCGGTTGCGGTGCCAGCCCTCGTGCTCCGGGGTCTCGAGCCCCAGGTGGCCGATCTCCTTGACCGCACGCGGGGTCAGGGCGTCGCCGCAGATCTTGTCCCGCGGGAACCCGGACTTCTCGAGGAGGATGACATCGTGTCCGGCGCCGGCCAGGTAGGCGCCGATGGCCGAGCCCGCAGGACCGGCACCGACGACGATGACGTCGGCGTCGAAGTCGTTCATGCCGACTCTGCGGCCGGTCCCGCCGGCTTCAGGGCATGGTGGACGGCGACGATGCCGCCGGAGAGGTTCCGGTACTTGACCTGGTCGAATCCGGCCCGCAGTATCTGGTGGGCGAATTCGTCCTGGTCGGGCCAGGCGCGGATCGACTCGGCGAGGTAGACGTAGGCCTCCGGGTTCGAGGACACGAGCTTCGTCATCGCCGGGATGGCCCGCATCAGGTACTCCTTGTACAGGGTGCTGAAGGGCCGACAGGTCGGGGTGGAGAACTCGCACACGACGAGGCGGCCGCCCGGTCGGAGCACGCGCAGCATCTCGGCCAGCGCCACGTCGACGTCGTGGACGTTGCGGATGCCGAAGGAGATCGTGACGACGTCGAATCGGTCGTCCGTGAACGGCAGGTCCATTGCATCGGCGTAGATGAAGTCGATCTTCGGATGGCGCCTGCGGCCCTCGGCGAGCATGCCCTCGGAGATGTCCCCGGCGACCACCTCGGCGCCATGGTGGGTGAACGTCATCGACGAGGTGCCGGTGCCGGCGGCGAGGTCGAGGACGCGCTCACCGGGACGCGCGGCCACGGACTGGGCCACGGTGCGCCGCCATGCTCGGGCCAGTCCGAAGGTCATCACATCGTTGGTGAGGTCATAGCGGGAGGCGACGTCGTCGAACATTGCGGCGACATCAGCGGGCTGCTTGTCCAGCTGAGCACGATTCATGGGTTCATTGTCTCAACACCTCTTCGTCGGGAGCGAATCCGCGGGCCCCGTTTCTCCTCCCCCGGCGCTGTGGAACTCGCCACAGTCACGGCCCGCGGGCTCTTCCCGGCCCCGGACCTGCTGCGGACCTGGTCTAAAGTGGGCCTGAAATGACTACCACTTATGGATACGCGGACATCGCGGCCCAGGTCCCGCACCTGCGGGTGAGCTCGCGCTTCGTCGACGATGTGGACCCGGGTCCGGGGTTCCCCTTCGAATCCGGCCTGCCCACGACCGTGGAGCAGACCCTGACGCTCCTGCCCACTTCGGCGTTCTCCTGCTGGGTCCGCGACACCTCCGGGCTCATCGGCTTCGGCCGGACCCTGCGGATCCGCGCCCGCGGCAGGGACCGATTCGCGGAGCTCTCCGCTGCCTGGAAGGCCATCACCGCCGCCGCCGACGTCGAGGACGAGGTCGATCTGCTCGGCTCGGGACTGATGTGCTTCGCCACCGTCGCCTTCTCCGGGGAGTCCGAGGTCGACTCCCTCCTCCACGTCCCCGAGTTCGTCCTCGGCCGGCGCGGCGGGCGGGTGTGGATGACCACCATCACCGAGGCGGACGCGACCCCCGCACCGCCGGTGCTGCACCCGGAATCGCTGCGGCCGGTCACCTCGGCGACGGCGTCGCCCGGCGATCTCGACAGGGATGCCTGGGCCCGACTCGTCGAGACGGTCGCGGGGATGCTCACACCCGTGGAGAACTCCGCCGAGGTGGACGCCTTCTCCGATGATCCGACGCTGCGCAAGGTCGTCCTCGCCCGCGACGAACTCGTCACCACCGAGGAGGAGATCGACGTCCGCTCCGTGCTCGGCGCGCTCAACCGCAGCTACCCCAGCTGCTGGACGTTCGATGTGGCCGGACTCATCGGTTCGACCCCGGAGCTGCTCATCGGGGTCGAGAACTCGCGCGTCGTCTCCCGCGTGCTCGCCGGCACCTACCGGGTGGAGGAGGATCCGACGACGGAGCTGCCCGCGGCGCGGAAGCTGCTCAGCGCGCACAAGGACAGCACGGAGCACGCGTTCGCGATCGCGTCCCTGCAGCGCAGCCTCAGCCGCGTCGCCGCCGATGTCAGCGTCGACGAGCGCCCGCACCTGCTGCCGCTGGCCAATGTCATCCACTCGGCCTCCGACGCCACCGCGCACCTGGGCCCGGAGACCACCCTCAACGCCCTCGACGTCGCCGCGGCCGTCCACCCGACCGCGGCCGTCGGCGGGTACCCGCAGTCGAGCGCGCTCACACACATCGACGAGATGGAGCCACTCGATCGCGGCCGGTACTCGGGTCCGGTGGGTTGGATGGACGGCCGTGGCAACGGCCAGTTCGGGATCGCCCTGCGATGCGGTCAGCTCGAGGACCGCAACCGGATCCGCCTCTTCGCGGGGGCCGGCATCATGCCCGATTCCGATCCCATCGCCGAGGTGGCCGAGACCGAGGCGAAGTTCGCGCCGATGCGCCGGGCGCTCGGCCTGGAGTGAGGGCGGCGTTCGGCCTGGGGTGAGGACGGCGTTCTGTCCCGGGTGAGAGCGGCTCGAAGTGCCGAACCTTGACATGGCGGCGCTCGCGTCGGAATTCTCGTGTCACGGGCGGTCGCTAGTGTGCAGTCATGGAAGCACACCCCGTGCCCGACACCCTCACCGAGGCGACTCGGCTCGGTGCTCTCCTGCGCGATCTCGCCCCTGCCACCACCGAACGCGAAGCACTGAATCGGATCACGGCCTTCGAAGAGCTGAAGGCGACCCTCGCGGCCGCACAGGCCAGGGAAGCGGTGGCCTTCGAGCACCTGCGCATCGACCGTGACGCTCTCAACCGTGTGCCTGTGGCCAGACGGGGAGTCCGGGCCGGTGACGAGATCGGATTCGCGAAGAAGACGAGCCCCGGAAGCGGCCGGAAGTTCCTCACCACGGCACGCGCCCTGGCGGATCTTCCCCATACCTTCGCCGCCCTGCAGATCGGGGTCATCAGCGAGTCGAAGGCGAGGATCGTGGCCGACGAGACCACAGACCTCACCCCCGCCGACCGACGCCGGGTCGACCATCGACTGCGCAGCAGTCTCGGTGGCGCCGGGATCAAGAGCCTCCGCCACGAAGCCCGTGCCCTGGCCGCCGAAATCTCCGCCGACGACGCCGCACAGCGCGCGGCCCGAGCGACGGCGAATCGACGGGTGACAATGACGCCCCTGGCCAATGGAATGGGCCGGGTGTCGGCGACCATTCCCCTGGTCCAGGCTGTCGCCGCCTACGAGGGGCTCAAGGCCGCCGCCGACTCGATCACCGCACAGGGTGATGCCGATGGGCGACGGCACGGCCAGGTGATGGCGGATGTGTTCGTCGAACGCGTCACCGGTCAGGACACGGCCGAGGCCGTCCCCGCCGAGGTGCTCCTCGTGGTCGAAGCCGAATCCCTGCTGGCCGCCGGAAGTGTGCCCGCCTGGCTGCCCGGGCACGGCTCCCTGCCGGCGAAGACGGCACGAAACTACATTGGGGCGACCAAGGGTCGAGTGTTCCTCCGGCGCCTGTTCGCGACACCGCACGAGGGACAGCTGGTCGGAATGGAGTCACGCGGCCGGGAGTTCACCGGACTGCTGCGACGCATGATCGTGCTCCGCGACGACGTGTGCCGCACACCGTGGTGCGACGCCCCGATCAGACACGCCGACCATGTCGATCCGGTGGCGGCCGGCGGAGAGACGACGTGGGAGAACTCGTCGGGGCTCTGCGCCTCCTGCAACTACGCCAAAGAGCACCCGGGATGGCGGCATGAGCTCGACGGCGATGACCTGATCGTGCACACCCCTGCCGGCAAGCGGTACCGGACAGGACCGCGTCCCGTGGTGCCGCGAATGCGCACCCGCCGTCGCCCCTCGACCGCGCCTGCCGGTGAGAAGGATTGGAAGCAGTCCCTGTCCGGATTCCTTCAACCCCCGACACCTCCACCTCAATCCTCCCAAGCTCCACAGGCGGTTCCGGCAGCGCCGACACCGGCCGCTCCACCACCGCAGTCCGTCGAGAATTCGCCCCGGCCTTCGCCCGACGTCAGTCGTCTCGAGGAGATGCTCGAGCTCCGTCTCATCACCCGCAGCGGCTGAGCGGAGCGAGAGTCACAGATGGACACCGACATGGCCCAGGCATGGGTCTCGGGCTCAGGCGTGGGCGACCGGCTCCAGAGCGACCTCGATGATCGTGCGCGATCCCTTCGAGTCCGCCGTGGCGCCGTTCTGTTCGAAGACTGCGACGAACTCGTCACGACTGGCCACCCGTGCGTGATCCCAACCATAGGCCGCGGCCAGGTCCGAGAAGGTCCTGCCGTGGGGGACGGTGAAGTATCGCCGCAGGTAGCCGACGACATGGTCCTGCGAATGCTCAAGGCCCGAGAAGATCGCTCCCCCGTCATCGTTGAGAACGACGATCACCACGTCTCCGGGCTGTTCACCACTCGGGGTGAGCAGACCGCCGACGTCGTGGAGCATCGCGATGTCACCGATGACGAGCACCACGGTGTCCTCGAGAGCCAGGGACAGACCGGCAGCCGTCGACACCAGTCCGTCGATCCCGGCCAGACCGCGCGAGGCATGGATCTCCGCCTTCACCTCGGCGACAGTGCTGAGATAGCGGATCGTGTTCGAGCTGGCCGCGAAGAGAGTGATCTCCGAGGCTGCCAGGTATTCCGCGACCTCGGCCGCCACAGAGGTCGCGGGAGCTGATGCGAGGTCCGTACCGGCGGCTCTCCATTCCTCGAGCCACGTCCCGGAGGCGTCGTCTCCCGCTTCCGGGTCGCCGGCTCCGTCCACGGGATCGTCGATGATGACGAGGTCCGCCTCGTCGATGAGGACGAGGTCCGCCTCGTCGATGTCGTCGGGCAGATGGTGGACTTCCACAGACTCGTCGGCCAACAGGGCAGCGATCGGTCGCGTGAGAGTGGGTTTGCCGTGGACGAGGACGGTGCGGATGGCCGCGCGGAGGCCGGGACGCTCGGCGAGCACTCGAGCGTGCGAGGGAACGAATGTCGACGCCGCGGTCAGCGGGCTCGACGGCTCGGCCAGCACTGGGATGCCGTGTTCCTGCGCCAGCGCGATGAGCTGGTCGGCCGAATGGCCGCTGGCGTCTCCGGCGACGATGACTGTTCCTGCGCTGGTCCCCGATTCGGCGATCGCGCCAAGAGGCACCTGCACTTCGCGACGGAGGTTGTCCTCGTCGGCGCCGGCGTCTGCATCGGCATCAGCGCCGGTGAAGTCACGGGGGCGCTTCTCCGCGATCTCCGCCTGCCATTCGGTCAGCTCGTCCTCGGTCGGGACCAGCGGGACGTCGAACTGCACATTGAACTGCACCGGCCCCGGCCCGGCCTGCATTCGTCCGGGGTCTGCCTGCGAGCGCCCGGTCGAGATCCGCTCCCCACCGGGACCGATCGATTCTCCGAGGGAGCGCGCGATCGCCTCGGCGAGGAGGTCCTCGACGCCGCGCACCCGGTCATGGACGACACGATCGACGGCGGTGCCACGGCCGACTTCGCTGCCGCAGCCGACCTCGGAGCCGCCGTCGACGGCGACGTCGAATGCGGCTCGGACATCGCTGAGAACCTGTGACTGATCGTCGAGCGTCTGGTTCGCCCCGGTCCCCCGCAGGCGCGCGGGTCGATCGGCGGTGATCGCCAGCAGCGGCAGGTGGCCATAGGAGGCTTCGAGCACCGCCGGGTGCAGGTTCGCCACCGCGGACCCTGAAGTGGTCACCAGGGCCACCGGCGCTTCTCTGCGCTGCCCCGACCGCGGGCCCTGGCCGGTTGAGGCACGCCGTTGTTCGGCTGAGGCTCCCCGTTGGTCGGATGCGCGACGTCGGGATTCCCTCACCCGCAGGCCCCGCGCCAGTCCGAGCGCGAGGAAACCCGCGTCGCGCTCGTCAAGGCGGACATGGGTGCGGATGAGCCCCGCCTCGGCGAGGGGTGCCAGCGCATAGACCAAGGGCGCCGAGCGCGAACCGGGGGCGAAGACGACCTCCGTGACCCCAGCCGCGACCAGTCCACGGGCAATCTGCTGCGCCACTGCGCTCGAATTCGACATCACCCGTCATTCAACCACTTACTCACCTGCGGTTCACATTGGGTGTCTACGCTCGACCCATGCGCCGATCGATTCTCCTTGCCGTCGGGGCGCGGGCCATCCGAACGCTGACGTCCGCGCGCTCGCGCAGAGGCAGATACCCTGCCCGCGACCAGAATCGTGAATTCCTCGGTCCCGAACCGCGCGGCAAGGACGCCCGGAAGTGGCACATCCGGGACAAGCGCAAGCTGTCGAACCGGCTCCGGGAGTTCTTCCTCTACTCGCCCGCCCTCGGTCGCACCGTCGGCGTCCGTGTGCTCCTGCCGGGGATCCCCCAGGAGGTCAGCCCGGTCATCCACCTCTACCACGGCGGAGGGGACGACTTCCGGTCGTGGACGGATTTCGGTGCGGCAGAGGAGCTGACCCGGAACCGCCCCTACCTTGTCGTCATGCCCGATGCCGGCGCCGGCACGTATTCGCGGTTGGCCGTCGGCGGGGAGGTCCACGACTGGCCGACCTTCCACACTGTCGAGATCCCCGAATTCCTCAGGAAGACCTATTCCGTGAGCGTCGATCGTGAGGACCAGCTCCTGGCCGGGCTGTCGATGGGTGGTTACGGTGCGATGAAGTACGCCGCCTGGCACCCCGACCGGTTCGGAGCCGCCGCCGCATTCTCCTCCCCGCTCGACCCCCTGTCCGCCGTTCCTGCGTTCGACATCATCGCCCTGCGCGAAGGGGCGAGAGCGATGACGCTGTTCGGCGACCCCGTCATCGACCGCAGCGAGTGGATCGCCAACTCCCCTTACGGTCTCGCCGAGAATCTCCGCGACGTCGATGTGTGGCTGAGCGCAGGCTCGGGGAGCATGTCGGAGACCAAGGACCGCGACCTCCTCGAGAGCGTGGTCAGCGGGCACGGCGAGCGCTTCTCCGCTCGACTGGGCGAGCTCGGCATCCGACACTCCTGGTTCCCCCGCACGAGTGGGCTCCACGATTGGACGGCCTGGCAGCGCGAGCTGGCGGCGTGGCTGGGTGCCCTGGAGCGCCGCCGCGCCTATGGCGGCTCCGGTGCCCGCCGAGGCGAGCGAGAGGTTCCCCGAGATGCCCACGAGGAGCCCCGCCGAGGCGACCGCCGGCAACTCCGCCGAGGTGCCAGCAGGGAACTCCGCCGAGGCGAGGGAGCGGGTCGCGCGATCGCCGACGGCGGCGAGTTCACCTATCTCACCGGTCATGCCCTATTCGAGATCCATGGGTGGCGGGTCGAGATCTCCCGGCGCCGCGCGCAGATCGTCAGGTTCGGCGAGGTCAGCGCCGCCGGCTTCTCCCTGACCGGGACCGGCAGCTTCCGCGTCCGCACGCCCGGGCTGTTCCGCCCCGGCATGAAGTACGAGGTTTCGGTCTCGGGCCCATTGGGCTCCACCGACTACTCACAGCGGGCCGACAAGAAGGGGCGCCTGACGTTCACCGGTCGACTCGCGCCGGCGATGCACGATCCCATCATTCCCGGGAAGCGGACCCGGCATTTCTCGACCATGGGACAGGAGGAGGTGACGACGGTGCGCATCGCGACCGCGGCCGAGGATGCCGAGATGGACGGGAACGAAGCAGCAGCCGAGAACGAAGCAACAGCCGTCACAGTGGCACGCGACCGAAGCGACCATGTGCCGAAACCGGCACACGACCGGACGGTTGCATACCCCGGGGGCGAATATAGTGAGGATGGCCGCACGGCCGAGAACAACTCCAGCAGCGGATCCTCGGACTCGATGAACCGACGCTGATGAACATTCGAGAGGTCACCATGAAACGCGCACTCCCAGTCTTCGCCCTTGTCATCGGTCTGAGTCTGACCGGTTGCTCCGGCACCGACTCCCAGCCTGCCGATGCCGGCACCGAAGCCGGATCCGAGGCCGGCAGCTCGACCGAGGCGGCCGCGCCGGCCACCCAACTGAGCAAGGAGCAGCTCACGCAGGTCATCGAGTCCACCAAGGTCGACGGCAAGACGTTCACGGCCATGGATGTCGGCTCCGACACCGCCAACTCAGCGGTCAAGGCCCTCGAGGGTGCCGAGTTCTCCCCCGCCGAGTGCAAGGACCTGTCCCTGGCCGCGCTCAACGTCTCCCAGCAGAGCGACGGGACCACGGTCGCCGGCGTCGCCACCGACAACTCGCTGAGCGTGGGCCTGATGAGCTTCGGCGACGAGGACGCTGCCGACAAGCACCTCTCCACCTCGAGCAGGATCACCGAGAAGTGCGGTGAGGTCACCGTGACCACCAACGGCATGGAGATGACCATGAAGTCCGAGACGTTCGACGCCACCGTGGAGGGCGCCGACGACACCGTCGGCGTGCGAGCGTCGATGGAGGCCGGCGGCCAGTCCGCATTCACGACCGAGACCGTGACCAGCCGGACCGGGAACAACCTCGTCTCCGCCGTCAACCTGGCACCCGAAGGTGATGAGCAGGCTGCGGTGACCGCGGCTCAGACCTTCCTCGAAGCCATCAAGAACGCCGGCTGAGCAGGTGCGTCCAGCACTCCTGCAGCCGCATTGACCACCACTCGCGTCGTCCCGGATCCACCGCCATCGCCTCCAGGCGATCCGGATCCGGATCGATGCGTGTGATGGGGATGCGACCGTCCCGCGGATTCAGCCCAGCGGCCACGACATCCTCGGCGAACAGCCGGGCCGTTCCCAGACCGCATGCCGGCGATTCCCCGAGCAGCTCACGGCTGCGGTCCGTGACCGGCAGCGTCGCGGCCAACTGCGCGCCCGCGGCCAGCCCGACCGAGGATTCGAGCGCCGAGGACACCACGGCGGGCAGGCCACAGGCCTCGACGACGGAGCGGGCGGTGGCGATCCCGCCGAGCGGCGCCACCTTGACCACGATCACCTCGGCGGCCCCCAGCTGCGCCACCCGGAGCGGATCCTCGGCCTTGCGGATCGACTCGTCCGCAGCGAGGACGACGGGCAGGTCCCGCTGGGACAGGGTCGTTCGCAGCCTGGCCATGTCCTCGACGGCGGCCACCGGCTGTTCGACGTACTGCAGGCCGAATCCGGCGAACGCCTCGCAGGCCCGTTCAGCCTCGGCGAGCCGATAGCCGGCGTTGGCGTCGAGACGCAGCGTCGTCGTCGGGAACAGGCGCCGGAACTCCTCCAACCGGTCCAGATCCTCCGGCAGGGACTCGATGCCGTCCTCGGCGACCTTGGCTTTGACCGTGCCCACGGAGCCGTATCGGCCGAGGATCCGCTCGACGTCCGCGACGTCGCAGGCGGGCAGGGTCGCGTTGACCTCGACATGGGTCCGCGGCGAGGCGGCACCGGCGGTTCGCGCCGAGGTCGCGAAGTCGCCGGTCGCCCGCCCCGAGGCGGCACCGACCGGGTGCGCGGCGTCGGCGGTCGGCGTCTCGGCCCGACTCCCCGGCAGGCAGCCGGCGAACTCGAGAGCGGCGCGCAGCCAGCGGGAGGCTTCGGGAGCCTCGTACTCGGTGAACGGCGAGAACTCCGCCCACCCTTCTGGCCCTTCGAACAGCAGCACCTCGCGCTCGGTGATCCCGCGGAACCGGGTCACCATCGGCAGTCGGAGAACGTGGAAGCGGGGCACCAGATCGACGATGTGCGCGGGCAGACTCTCAGCCATGGCCCCACCCTATCGGCCCGGACCCAGGCGATAGGCTGGGGCAATGACGGTTTCAGACATCTTTGACCCGACCCTGTGGCGCGAAGTCTCCGGATTCGACTTCACCGACATCACCTACCATCGGGCGATCAACCCCGACGGCAGCGACCTCGGCTGCGTCCGCATCGCCTTCGACCGCCCGGAGGTCCGCAACGCATTCCGCCCGCACACCGTCGACGAGCTCTATCGCGCACTTGACCACGCCCGTCAGACCTCGGATGTCGGCGCCGTGCTGCTGACCGGCAACGGTCCCAGCGGCCGCGACGGCGGTTGGGCGTTCTGCTCCGGCGGGGACCAGCGCATCCGCGGACGCTCAGGCTACCAATACGCCAGCGGCGAGACCCGCGAATCCGTCGACCCCGCCCGCGCCGGACGTCTCCACATCCTCGAGGTCCAGCGCCTCATCCGCACCATGCCGAAGGTCGTCATCGCCGTCGTCCCCGGGTGGGCGGCCGGCGGCGGCCACAGCCTCCACGTCGTCTGCGACATGACGATCGCCTCCCGCCAGCATGCGAAATTCAAGCAGACCGACGCCGATGTCGGCTCCTACGACGCCGGCTACGGCTCCGCCTACCTGGCGAAGCTCGTCGGGCAGAAGCGGGCCCGCGAGATCTTCTTCCTCGGCCGCACCTACTCCGCGCAGGAGATGGCGGACATGGGCGCCGTCAACGAGGTCGTCGACCACGAACAGCTCGAGACCGCGGCGCTGACCATGGCCCGCGAGATCCTCGGCAAGTCCCCCAACGCGCAGCGCATGCTCAAGTTCGCGTTCAACCTCGTCGACGACGGCCTGATGGGCCAGCAGGTCTTCGCCGGGGAGGCGACTCGACTGGGTTACATGACCGACGAGGCGGTGGAGGGCCGCGACGCCTTCCTCGAGAAGCGCGATCCCGACTGGTCCCCCTTCCCCTGGTACTACTGACCACCGGCGCGCTTGACCCGGATGAGCCAGATGCCCCACCGTCCCGACCTGCCCGCCGCCATCGACCGTGCCCTGGACGGTCGGTCGATCCTCGTCCTCCCGCGCACCCGCGAAGGCTCCATCGCCGAGGTGAGCCCACGAGTCTTCGCCGGTGAGCGTCCCCCCGCGCTCATCCTCCACACCTCGGGCTCGACCGGGTCACCCAAGGCCGTGGCCCTGTCCGCCCAGGCCCTGATCGCGTCGGCACGGGCGACGGAGAGGTTCCTGGGCGGCCCCGGGGCCTGGCACCTGACCCTGCCCGTCAACCACATCGCCGGGTTCCAGGTCGAACTCCGTGCCCACCTCGCCGGGCACGCTCCCGTCCGCACCGCCTCGGCGAGGTTCACGGCCGAGACTTTCGCCGAGGACGTCGAGCAGCTGCTCGACCGTGCCCGGGACCGCCGCTGCCCGAGCTGCACCTCGCTGGTCCCGACCCAGCTCCATCGCGTGCTCGAGGACCGACGGGCCACGGCCGCGGCCGCGGACATCGACGCGATCCTGCTCGGCGGTGCCGCCGTTCCGCCGGCACTCCTCGACCGGGCCGCGGCGGCGGGCCTGCACGTCGTGCGCACCTACGGGATGAGCGAGACCGCCGGCGGATGCGTCTACGACGGGATTCCCTTCGCCGAGGTCGACGTGTCCATCACCGCGGCGGGAACGATCGATCTGCGCGGGGACGTCGTCGCCGACTCCTACGTCGAATTCAGCGACGACGGCCGGATCGTTCCCCTCGCCTCGTCGGCTCTGGTCGTCGAGGACGGGGTCCGGACGATGCACACCAGCGACCTCGGCCGCCTCGACGACGGCGTGCTCAGCGTGCTCGGGCGCGCCGACGACATCATCGTCTCCGGCGGCACCAATGTCTCCCCGCTCGCCCTGGAGACGGACCTGCTGCGAGCCTGGCAGCACCTTGGCGTCGCCGAGGTGCTCGTCACCTGGGTGCCCGACGACGAGTGGGGGCAGCGGGTCGTCGCCCTCATCCGGATCGCCGACGGGGCCGAGGATCTGCCGGCGGATCCGCGGGCGCAGGCCCGGCGCCTCAACGCAGTCGCCACCGGTGGGGAGGACGGGATCCTGCCGCATCTCGTGTTCGCCGTGCCCGAGATCCCGGTCCGCTCGATCGGCAAACCCGACCGGCGGGCCGCCGCAGAGCTGGCCGCAGGATTGGCGGCGGAGTCCGGCGAATTCCGCTCAAAGTGATCCGTCGGTAATATGAGACGGTTCTGTTCGTCCAAGGAAGGCCTCGACACCCATGGCCAGTGCTGCGCAATGGCTCTCCGGAGCCCGTCTTCGTACCCTGCCGCTGGCCATCGCGCCGGTCCTCATCGGCACCGGGGCCGCGACCGGGTCCGTCGGAGGCCTCTCGGCCTTCATCATCGGCGACTTCACGAAGAACGGCCACACGCACTCCCTGAGCCTGATCCTTCTCAAGGCCCTGCTCGCACTCGTCGTCTCGCTCAGTCTGCAGGTCGGGTCGAACTTCGCCAACGACTACTCCGACGGCATCCGCGGCACCGATGACGAGCGGGTCGGCCCGCTGCGACTGACCGCATCCGGGTTGGCCGAACCCGCCGCGGTCAGACGAGCGGCATTCATCTTCTTCGGCCTCGCCGCCGTGGCCGGACTCGCGTTGGTCATCCTCTCTGCCGCATGGTGGTTCCTTGTCGTCGGGGCCGCCGCCGTCGCGGCGGCCTGGTTCTACACGGGAGGGAAGAGACCCTACGGGTACATGGGGCTGGGCGAGCTCTTCGTCTTCATCTTCTTCGGCCTCGTCGCCACCCTCGGGACGATGTGGATGCAGGTCGGCAATCTCAGCCTGAGCGGATGGGCCGGCGCCGTGGCGATCGGATGCCTCGCCTCGGCGGTGCTGATGGTCAACAACCTCCGCGACATCCCGACGGACATCGAGGCGGGCAAGATCACCTTGGCCGTCCGCCTGGGCGAGGATTCCGCCCGCACCGCCTATGCGGTCCTCGTGCTGTTCCCGTTCGCCCTGCTCGCCCTGGCCATCATCGACGGGCATCCGGCAGCGGCCCTGGCGATCCTCGCCCTCGTGCTCGCCCTGGGCCCGCTGAAGACCGTTCTGCGGGGAACGACGGGTCCCGGCTTGATTCCGCCGATCAAGTCGACGGGTCTGACCGCACTGTGCTTCTCGGCACTGCTGGGACTGGGTCTCGCTCTCTGAGCTCAGGCATCGACGCCGGGTCTCAGGTCTCGTCGTCGACGATCCGATCCTCGGCGACCTCGTCGGAGGACTTCTGCTTGTCGGCCTTCGTGCGCTTCGTCAGTCGATTCTCGATGTCGGCGGCGACCTTCGCCCGCAGCTGACCCAGGAACAGGTAGCTCAGCAGCGCCCCGATGAGGATCGCGGCGATCGCCATGACGAGGTTGAAACCGAGGAATGGGAACAGGACCAGACCGACGGCGACGATGATGCCGAGACGGGCCAGGGTGTAGATCCAGAAGCTGCGCATTGAATACATTTTAGCCGCCCCGGCACAAGGGGTTTCCCATGGGATACCTGAGTTCCTGCTCAGGTTCGTCGACTATCCTGGGTGCATGGCTCGACTACTCATCGCCGGGATCGTCTTGGCAGCGGCGATCACCCTGTACGGACTGTTCGACTGTCTGTTGCGCGACCGTGGCTTGGTTCGAGTCCTGCCCAAACCCGTGTGGGCCCTCATCATCCTTCTCATCCCGCTTCTCGGCTTCGGCCTGTGGTACGCATTCGGCCGCGGAACCGAGGACAAGCCCACCGCCGCACCGCGGTCGGGCCCCGTCGCTCCCGACGATGACCCCGACTACCTGCGCAAGGTCGCCCGCGATGTCCAGCTGGGCAAGCACGTTCCGCGCAAGCCCGAACCGAAGGACAAGACGGAATCGGGCGCATCGGAGAAGGACGAGTCTCAGGGCGACGACGAGGACACCGAGGACAAGCCGGGTGAACACGGCTCCGGCGGCTCCAAAGGCGAAGGCCGCGGCCAAACCGGCTGAACCGCGGCCGGCACGTTCCGACTGAGCGCACGTTCCGGCTGAGCGATCGGCAGCCGGGTTCTGGCAGTGGAGTCTGAACAGGTCGAGGCCGGACAAGCCGAACCGCGCAGCACCCGCCCACGCGGACGCCCCACCGGCATGCAGCGCCACCATGGAGCTCGGCGCCGGTGCGTGCGGCGACCGTACGGCTCCTCGGCGCCAGTGCGTGAGGCGTGAACCTGTGCGGCTCCTCGGCGCCGGCCTACAGGCCCGAGTACGAGTGCAGGCCGTTGAAGTAGACGTTGACGACGGTGAAGTTGAAGATCACCGAGGCGATGCCGATGAGGTTGAGCACCGCCACCTTGGTCGGGCTCCACCCACGAGTGGCCCGGGCGTGGAGGTAGGCGGCGTAGACGACCCAGACGACGAATGTCCAGATCTCCTTCGAGTCCCAGCCCCAGTAGCGGCTCCACGCGACCTCGGCCCAGATCGCGCCCGCGATGAGCGTGAAGGTCCAGGTGATGAACCCGACCGCGGCGATCGTGTACGAGACCCGCTCGATGTCCGTGCTCGCGGGCAGGCGCTTGGTGAAACGCAGCCACGCGGGTGCCCTGTCCTCGTAGCGGGCCTTGAGGATCTGGAGCACCGCGAGGATCGCCGAGATGTAGAGCAGCGCGGTGGAGAGGATGGCGATCGGCACGTGGATGGCGATCCAATACGACTGCAGCGCCGGGATCAGCTGCGCGGCGGGAGTGTAGAAGACCGTGATCGACAGGCCCAGGGACAGCAGCACTCCCCCGGCGACGAAGGTCCCCAGGTAGCGGACGTCCTTGCGGGTGATGACGATGAGGAACACGACGACGGTGATGGCGGTGGCGGTGAGGATGTACTCCATCATGTTGCCCCATGGCACCCTCGTCACCGACAGCGCCCGGGTGAGGACCGCCCCGACATGCAGCAGGGCGGCGAGGACGAGCAGAGAGGTGCCGACGCGGGCAGCACGCCGTGGCCGTTCGGCCTCGCCATCGGAGTGCCCTGAGCCGCCGTTCGCGCCCGAGCCTCGGTTGGCAGCCGAGCCGCCCTCGGCGGTCGAGCCGCCGGTCGCCGCGGAGTCGCCGGTGCCGCCCTCGGGGGCATCGAGCACGGCGGTGGCCGTCCGGGTGGTCCGTCGCACCCGCAGCGGCTTCGATTCCGCCGTCGCGACCTCGCTCTGCTTGAGCTCTCGCCCGCCGAAGAGATCGAAGGCGTAGGCGATCATCGCGATCGCATAGACGATCATCGCCGAAACGATCAGCTGATTCGACCACATCGCGAGGTCAGTGTTGACGTCCATTCATCCTCCGCATCGATTGCGTTCGGTCGCGCTCGGTCTGGTTGGCTCGCTCAGCCACGTGCAGTCGCTCGCGCCCCGGTGGCCGGCCGCGTTCGCCGGCTCAATCGCGCCCGGACGCAATTCTACTCCCGGTAGTAGAAGTCTTCGAATCCCCCGGGGCATCAGAATCGCCCTCGGCACACGAATCCCCCTCGGCGTCCGAGTCCCCCGTCCGGAGGTCCGCCGCGAGGTCCCTCGCGGCGCGTTCGACCATCGGGTCCTCCCCACGGGCGAGGGCCGCGACCTCGACCCGACCGTCCGTGACCCGCACCCACATGCGCCGGCGTGGGACGAACAGCGACAGTCCCAGGCCGAGCAGCACGCAGATCGCACTGACGAGCATGAGTCCCTGGGTCGGATCCTGGGAGATGTCGACGGCGATGTAGCGCTTGACACCATCGAAGGTGACCGAGCCGCCGTTCGGCAGCTCCTGCGTCTGCCCGACCCCCATCTGCAGGGTCAGCGGCTCGCCGGTGGCATCGGTCATCTGGGTCATGTTCTCGGCCTCGAGCGAGTACACCGACTGCGGGACCCCGGAGTCCAGTCCCAGATCTCCCGTGTAGCCGCTCATCACCAGGTAGGGATTGCGCAGCTCGGCGAAGCTCGACACCAGCTCCCCCTGATCGTTCTGGGTCGCCGTGGGCAGGAACACCCCGACGAAGCCCATCTGCGTGCCTGCGGCATCGGGCACCTTGATCACGCCCTCCGAGGTGTAGCCGGCGTCCCCGCCGGGCACGAACACGGTCGGCCCGGAGTGGACGACCTTCCCGGTGGCGTCCCTGACGGTGACCTCCGGGGCGTAGCCGTTGCCGGTCAGGTACACGCCGGTCTCCCCGACGCGGACGGGTTCGTTGACCTTGAGCGTGTGGCTCTCACTCTGCCCGTCGACCGTGGTCGTCACCTGGGCCTCGAACACCCGTGGCTGACCGAACTGACTGCCGGGCGCCGTGGCGTCGAACGAGGAGGTGAACTCGTCGAGGGTGAGACGGAAGTCCGGCAGGCTGTCCGGGTCGAAGTAGGCCCCCGGTTCGAACGAGTCGTAGGCGACCAGGGAGTTCGTGAAGGTGTCGCCCTCGATGAGGATCCGCTGACCCTGATAGCCGAACAGCGAGCCGATCGCCATCGTCAGTGTCGCCACCAGCAGGGAGATGTGGAAGACGAGGTTGCCCGTCTCCCGCAGGTAGCCGCGCTCGGCGGCGACGTGGTCATCGTGGCGGGCGGTGCGGTAGCCGAGCTTGCGCAGGCGCGCCTGCGCGGTGTCGAGGACGGTCCGTGCTTCCGTCGCCGAGGTGAACTCCACGTACCCCGGCATCCGCCCCAACCGCCTCGGCGCCTTGGGCGGTGCCGATCGCATCGCCTTCCAATGCTGGGCCGAGCGCGGCACGACGCACCCGACGAGGGAGATCATGAGGAGGAGATAGATGGAGGAGAACCAGATCGAGGAGTAGACGTCGAACATCTGGATCCGGTCGAGGAACTGCCCCCAGACGCCGTTCTCCTCGAGGAACCGGGTGACCCGCCCCGGATCCTGGATCCGCTGCGGCAGGAGCGAGCCGGGGATCGCGGCCAGCGCCAGGATGAGGAGCAGGATCAGCGCCACCCGCATCGTGGTCAGCTGCCGCCAGGCCCATCGGCACATCCCGAAGAACCCCAGCTGCGGTGGGGTTGCCGTCGCTTTGTCCACTAGATCACCACTTCGAATCCGCTGATCGCACCCTGCAGGGTGGTCAGCCACAATGTCCACAGTCCCGTGGCCATGACGAGACCGAGGAGGATGAGCAGGACTCCCCCGGTCCGCACGATCGCGGTCTGATGTTCACGCACCCACGCCAGGCGGCCGGCTCCCTTGTGGATCGCCAGCGCGAGGAGGATGAATGGCACCCCCAGCCCGAGGCAGTACACGAAGGCGAGCAGGGCCCCGCGCCACACGGTGCCGTCGGAGCCGAAGCTGACCGAGAGGCTGAGCACGGCGGACAGGGTCGGGCCCACACAGGGCGCCCAGCCGAGTGCGAAGGTCGCCCCGAGGACGGGAGCCCCCCACAGCCCGGCTTTGGGCCTGGCGTGGATCCGGTGCTCCGATTGGAGCAGGCCGATGCCGCCCATGAAGACGAAGCCGGCGATGATCACGATGATTCCCAGCGCCCGGATGACGATGTCCTGCCACTGGGAGAACAGGGCCCCGATCGCGGAGAACGCGGTGCCCAGCGCCACGAACACGATCGTGAAGCCGAGCACGAACAGGGCGATGCCGACGACGACCCGCCAGGTCTCCTTGTCCTTGAGCGACGACCCGGACAGTCCCGTCACATAGCCGACGTAGCCGGGGACGAGCGGCAGCACGCAGGGAGAGAGGAAGGACACGAGTCCCGCCAACCCGGCCGCCCCGGCCGCCAGCAGCAGCGGACCGCCGAGCACCAGCCCCGCGAACTGCGACCCGAGTCCCGTCACTTAGGCCTGCACATCCTCGATCAGACCGCGCAGGGTCGACTCGTCGACCTCGCCGACGACGCGAGCGGCCGCACGGCCCTGCGCGTCGAGGATCACCGTCGACGGGGTCGCCTGCGGGGGCAGGACCCCGGACAGCAGCGCCACCATGTCCCCGTTGACGTCAAGCATATTGGGGTAGGGAATCTGATAGTTGGAGATGAACGCGCCGGCAGCTGCGGCCTGGTCACGGACGTTGACGCCGATGAACTGCACCGACTCGCCGAATTCCTCGGCCAGCGTCTTGAGCGCGGGTGCTTCCTTCCGGCACGGCGGGCAGGCGGCGTACCAGAGGTTGATGACGACGGGGGTCGGACGCAGCTCGCCCAGGGACATCGTGGAGCCGTCGAGGGTCTCGAACTCGAGCTCGAGCGGTTCGCCGCGCTTCTCCGGCGGCACCTGGGAGACGACGCCGGAGCCGGAGACGTAGCCCTGGTCCGACCCCGCCTGGGAGGCCAGTTCGTCGTTCTCACTGCAGGCGGTGACCAGCAGGGTGGTGCCGGCGAGCAGTCCGGTCAGCAGTGCGCGCCGGTTCATGCCCCTGCCACCGCTTGGCTCGGCTGCAGGTCGGGACAGATGCTCTCGTAGCTCACGGACACCAGTGTGGAGGAGTCGAATGTGAAGGTCGTGACAGAGGCCAGGTCGCATTCGCGCCGGCGCGGGTCGTGGAAGAGCGAGCGGCCCTCGGCGGCCAGCCTGGACATCCAGATCGGCAGCTGGTGGGTGACGATGACGCCCTCGGCCTCGGGGCCGTGGACCTCGAGCTTGGCGCGCAGGCTCGCCATCGCCGCGGACATGCGCAGCACGATCTGCTTGTACGGCTCGCCCCAGGAGGGGGTGAACGGGTTGTACAAGCGCAGCAGGTTCCGTGGGGCGGCCAGTCTGCGGCTGTTGACCTGCTGACCCTCGAAGGAGTTCGCCGCTTCGATCACGCGGTCGTCGGTGAACACAGGCAGGCCGAGACTCTCCTGCAGCGGGGCGATCGTCTGCTGGGCCCGCTCCAGCGGAGAGCAGACGAGTTCGACGGGTGGCACCTCGGCCGAGGTGAAGTGCTCCCCGACTCGCCGGGCCATCTCGTGCCCGCGTTCGGTCAGTCCGAAGTTCGGCAGCCTGCCGTAGAGGACCCGGCCGGGGTTGTCGACCTCGCCGTGGCGGACCAGGTGGATCGCGGTCATGACCGACCTCCGGCGGCGGCCGCCGCGGCGGCGGCCGCGGGCAGGGCGGCGATGATCCTGTCGAGGATCTCATCGGTGTGCGCCAGGGACAGGAACCACGCTTCGAAGGCGCTCGGCGGCATGTGGATGCCCTGATCGAGCATCGCGTTGAAGAACGCAGAATACTGGCCGACGTTCTGCGCCCGGGCGTCGTCGTAGTTGCGGACCTCGCGGTCGGTGAAGAAGACCGAGAACATGGAGTTCGCGGACTGGATCACGTGGGCCACGCCCTCGGCCTCCAGGTGCTCGGCGACGGCCGGCCGCAGGATGTTGGCCGCCCGTTCGATGTGGGAGTAGACGTCGAGCTCGGTCGTCAGCCGCAGGGTGGTCAGTCCCGCCGCGGTCGCCACCGGGTTCCCCGACAGGGTTCCCGCCTGGTAGACGGGCCCGGCGGGGGCCAGGTGGGCCATCACGTCGGCCCGGCCGCCGAAGGCGGCGGCCGGGAAGCCTCCGCCCATCACCTTGCCGAAGGTGAACAGGTCCGCCGGCCCCTCGGGGTAGCCCAGCGTCTCGGCCTCGTGGCCGTACCAGCCGGCGGCCGAGACGCGGAAGCCGGTCATCACCTCGTCGCTGATCATCAGTGCGCCGTGGGCCCTGGTCAGGCGGCGGATGGTGTTGGTGAAGCCGTCGCGCGGGGGCACGACGCCCATGTTGCCGGGGCTGGCCTCGGTGATGACGCAGGCGATCTCGTCGCCGTGCTCGGCGAACACCGCCTCCAGCGCCTCGGCGTCGTTGTAGTCGACGACGATGGTGTCCTGCGCCTGGGCGCCCGTCACACCCGGGGTGTCGGGCAGGGAGAAGGTGGCCAGACCGGATCCGGCCTGGGCCAGCAGCGAGTCCACGTGCCCGTGGTAGCACCCGGCGAACTTGACGATCTTCGCCCGGCCGGTGAAGCCGCGGGCCAGGCGGATGGCGCTCATTGTCGCCTCCGTGCCGGAGGACACGAGCCGCACCTGGTCGACGGGGGCGACGCGGGAGGTGATCTCCTCGGCGAGTTCGACCTCACCCGTGGACGGGGTGCCGAAGGAGAATCCCCGGCCGGCGGCGTCCTGGACCGCGGCGAGCACCTCGGGGCGGGAATGGCCGAGGATCATCGGCCCCCATGAGCCGATCAGGTCGATGTACTCGTTGCCGTCGACATCGCGCAGCCACGCCCCCTCTGCCGAGGAGATGAACCGTGGGGTGCCGCCGACGGCCCTGAATGCGCGCACGGGCGAGTTCACTCCCCCGGGGATGACGTGCTCGGCGCGAGCGAACAGCGCGGCCGATCGTGCGGTCTCCGTCATGGTTTCTCCTCAGTTCGCAGGTGGGTCGTGACCTTGCCGAATATGCGACCCAGTGTCGCCATCTCGTGCGCGTCGAGCAAATCGACGAGGTGGTTGCGCACGCTCTCGACATGGTCGGGGGCGGCCCTGGTCAGCAGGTTCCAGCCGGCCTCGGTCATCACGCAGTTGACTCCGCGTCCGTCCTCGGCGATCGGGACCCGCCGGAGCAGCCCGCGCTTCTCCATCCGGGCCACACAGTGGGTGAGTCGGGAGCGCGACATCGTCGTGTCGGTGGCGAGCAGCGCCATGCGCATCGTCCGGTCCTCGTGCTCGGACAGGCGCACGAGGATCTCGTATTCGGGCATTCCGATCCCGTGCTTCTCCCGCATCTCCCTGTCCAGGGCCACGGACAGGAGTTCGCTGCCGGTGAGGAAGCTGCGCCAGGCCAGCTGCTCGTCCCGCTCCAGCCACCGCGGCTGCGTCATTGTCCGGCCCCGGTCGGCCGCTGAACCTCGGTCGGGTTCTGGGCCCCGGTCGGGCGCTGGGCCCCGGTCGGGCGCTGGGCCTCGGTCAGGCGCTGGGCGACCTCGGTCGCCCAGTAGGTGAGGATCGCGTCGGCGCCGGCGCGCTTGAACGCGATCAGCGACTCCTCGATCGCGCGGTCGCGGTCGATGGCACCGGCGGCCGCCGCGAATTCGATCATCGCGTACTCGCCGGAGACCTGGTAGGTCCACACGGGCACGGGTGAGGAGGCGGCCACCTCGGCGAGGACGTCGAGGTAGGGCAGCCCCGGTTTGACCATGACGATGTCCGCACCCTCGGCGAGGTCGAGTTCGAGCTCGCGCAGCGCCTCACGGCCGTTGGCGGGGTCCTGCTGGTAGGCCCTGCGGTCGCCCTGCAGCTCCGAGTCGACGGCCTCGCGGAAGGGGCCGTAGAACGCGGAGGCGTACTTCGCGGTGTAGCCCATGATCACGACGTCGGAGTATCCCGCCAGGTCGAGGGCCTCCCGGCAGGCGCGCACCTGCCCGTCCATCATCCCCGACAGGCCGAGCACGTGTGCTCCCGCCCGCGCCTGGGCCACGGCCATCGCGGCATAGCGCTCGAGGGTCGCGTCGTTGTCGACGCCGCCGCGCGCGTCGAGCACTCCGCAGTGGCCGTGGGAGGTGAATTCGTCGAGGCAGAGGTCGCCCATGATGACCGTGGAGTCGCCGAGGCGATCGTGCAGTTCCCGGATCGCCTGGTTGAGAATCCCCTCCGGGGCGTCGGCCTGGGAGCCGATCTCGTCCCGGTGAGCGGGGATGCCGAAGAGCATGAGGCCACCGACCCCGGCGGCCACGGCCTCCTCGGCGGCGGTGAGCAGGGACTCGAGGGTGTGCTGGACGACGCCGGGCATCCCGGACAGGGGCGCCGGCTCGGTCAGTGATTCCTTGATGAACATCGGCAGGACCAGGTCGGCCGGGTGCAGGCGCACCTCGGACACGAGTCGGCGCAGAGCGGGGGTGGTACGGAGCCGACGGGGACGGACGGTGCCGGGGACGAGAGTCATGTCAGGCCTTCTTTCTGCGGCGCTTCTGGCTGGGGCGCACCGGGGTGGTTCCGGCGGCCAGGTCGTCGGCGCGGGACTGCTGGGCGAATTCGACCAGACCGTCGATGAGCGAGGTGAGGTTGGCCTCCTTGGCCAGCACGTCGACCCGCAGGCCGTGCTCGGCGGCGGTGTTCGCCGTCGCCGGTCCGATGCAGCAGATCACCGAGGTCGGCGCGGGCTTGCCGGCGATGCCGACGAGGTTGCGCACGGTCGAGGAGGAGGTGAACAGGAAGGCGTCGAAGTCGCCGGCCTTGATGGCCTCCCGGATGGGGGCCGGCGGCGGGGAGGCCCGCACGGTGCGGTAGGCGGTGACGTCGTCGACGTCCCAGCCCTTCTCGAGCAGGCCCGCCACCAGCACCTCGGTGGCGATGTCGGCGCGTGGGAGGAGGACCCGGTTCATCGGGTCGATGTCCTCGACGTACTCCGGCCATTCGGAGGCGAGCCCCCGGGCGGAGTGCTCGCCCGTGGGCACCAGGTCGGGGGTGATCCCCCAGTCGGCGAGGGAGGAGGCGGTGGCGCCGCCGACGGCGGCGATCTTCACGCCCGAGAGCGATCGGGAGTCGAGGCCGAAGTCCTCGAACCACATCCGCACGGCCCTCACCGCGTTGACCGAGGTGAAGCCGACCCATTCGTAGTCGCCGTCGACGAGCCCGCGGATCGCCTTCTCCATCTGGGTGGGCGTGCGCGGGGGCTGGACGGCGATCGTCGGGACCACGGTTCCCACCGCACCCAGCTCCGCCAGCGCCTCGGCGGTGGAGGTGCCCTGTTCCTTGGTCCGCGGGATCAGGACCTGCCAGCCGAACAGCGGCTTCGTCTCGAACCAGGACAGGTCCCCGCGGGACTCGACTCCCTGACCCATGATCATCACCATCCGATTCCCCGTCGCCTCGGCGAACGCCGGGGACATCGCCTGTCCCAGGCTCGTGTCGATCGTCGTCTGCTCCGTGGTCGAGATCCCCCAGCCCAGCAGGACCTTCGTGTCCTCGTCCCAGCCGTCGTCGAGCAGGGCGCGGACCGCCTGCCCGATCTCGTCGGCGGTGCCGGTGAGCACGTGCGTGGTGTTGCGGTGCTTCGACACGTCGACGTGCGTCTGCGGTCCGGCTTCGATGAATCGCACCGACCGGACCCGGTTCGTCGTCAGGGCGGTGCCGGTGTAGGCGGCCGTCGCCGCCGAGAGCCCGACCCCGGGCACGATCTCGACCTCGACGTCGGCCTTCCGGCACACGGCCGCCTCGGAGGTGGACGTGGTGAAGAGGAGACCGTCGTCGGAGCTCAGCCGGACCACGGTCCGGTTGGGGCGGGCGAGTTCGACGAGCCGGCGCCCGCGCGTCGAGGCGGACGTGCCGAGGCTCGTCGCCTCGACCACCTCGGCGGCCTGGGTGACGTAGGCGGTGACGATCTCGGAGTGGACGTCGGCGTCATAGACGACGAGCTCCGCGGAGGCGAGCAGGTCGGCTCCGCGCATCGTCATCAGTCCCGCCTCGCCGGGCCCGCTGCCGATGAACACGACGCGGGGCGAGGCGGGCAGCAGCTTCCGGGGCTGGACCTGCCCGGTCGATGCGCTCATCCCTGCTCCTGCGCTTTCACGGGGGTCAGGTGGGCCGAGGTCTGCGCCGGGTCGATGCCGAGGCTCCGCAGCAGCTCCTCGGCGGCGGCGGTGCCGAGCTCGTCGGCGACGCGGGCGAGCTCCTTGCCCGCGATCGGCAGCTGGTGCTCGGTGCTCGTGGTCAGGTCGACGCCGGGCACGACCGGCAGTTCGATGCTCTGCCGGGTCCGGGCGAGGTGCCCCTCGTCGTCGGCCATCACCGCGTCGACGACGAGGTCATGTCCCTCGATCGTCGCCAGGGCCCCGATCGGGGCCGAGCAGCCGGCCTCGGCGCGGGACAGGATCGCCCGTTCGCAGGTCACGGCCAGGTCGGTCGCTTCATCGTGGAGCCTGTGCAGCGCGGCCCGGATCTCGACATCGGCGGCGAGGATCTTGCCGTCCTGGGAGTAGGGGCTGGCCGCGGAGCGGGTCTCGACGGCCAGGGCGCCCTGGCCGGGGGCGGGCAGCATCGTGTCGAAGTCGAGGACGTCGGTGGCCTCGGCGAGGCGACCGATCCGCCGGACCCCGGCGGCGGCGAGGACGACGGCGTCGAGGCGGCCCTCGCGGACGTGGGCGATGCGGGTGTCGACGTTGCCGCGGACCCCGCGGACCTCGATGTCGGGACGGGCGGCGCGCAGCTGCACCGCTCGGCGCGGTGACCCGGTGCCCACGACGCTGCCGGCGGGCAGGTCGGCCAGGCCCAGTCCGTCGCGTCCGATGAGCACATCGGCGGGGTCGACCCGGGGCGGGACGGCGGCCAGCTGGATCCCGGGTTCCGGGGTCGTCGGCAGGTCCTTGAGCGAATGCACGGCGATGTCGATGGTGCCCTGATGCAGGGCCTGGCGGACGGCGGAGACGAAGACTCCCGTGCCGCCGAACCCGGCCAGCGGCGACATGTTGACGTCGCCCTCGGTGACGACCTCGACGATCTCGACCCGCCATCCGGTCAGGGCCGCCAGCTGGTGGGCGATGGCCGTGGACTGGGACCGTGCCAGCTGCGACCGGCGGGTGCCGAGCCGCACGGTCCGCCCCGAGTAGTGCTCGGGTTCGACGACGTCGAGGGTGTGATCGGCCACGGGGTGGAGGCCGTCGGCTTCGATGTGGTCCGGGCTGGAGGCCGTGGCGACCTTCGTCTCCGGCCTGCTGATCGAGTGCGCGGCCTTGTTCGTGGGCAGGTCGAAGAGCTGCATCAGGGCCTGAGCATAGTCGACGTCGGTCTCCGTCACAGCCAGCTCCTTGACCTTGACGGTCGGGGTGTGGATGAGCTTCTCCGCCACCCGGTGCAGGGACTTGCGGACCTCGGCGAAGACCTTGTCGTCGACGTGCTCGCCGATCTTCTTCTCCAGCCGCACGGTCTCCGAGGCGAGGACGTCCTTGGCGTGGGTGCGCAGGGCGGTGACCATCGGGGCCACGGCGCGTTCCTTCGCTCCGGTCTGGAGCCGGCCGAGCTCCTCCTCGATGATCGCGCGCACGGCGGAGACGGCGTCGACGACCTCGGCGTCGCGGGAGCGGTGGGAGTTCGCCAGGAGATTGCGGATCTCCCCCAGCCCGAGCAGGGCGACGTGTTCGAACTCCCGCACGGTGGGGTCGATGTCGTGGGGCAGGGCGAGGTCGACGAACGCCTTGTCGGCGCAGCCCTTGGGATCCTGCGAGAGTCCGGCGACGATGTCGTCGCGGGTGACGACGACGCCGCGGGCACCGGTGCAGGAGACGATGATGTCGGCGGCGGCGATCTCCTCGGCCAGGGACCGGGGAGTCAGCGTGCGGGCACGTCCGCCCACCTCGGCGACGAGCCGCTCGGCCCGCTCCACCGTCCGGTTGAGCACAGTGATGTGGTTGACGCCCTCCTTGTGCAGACCCGAGACCACCAGTCCCGACATCGCGCCGGCGCCGATGACGAGGGCGTTCGCGGCGCGCAGGGACCCGATGTGGGATTCGGCGGCTTCGAGGGCGGCGCCGAACAGGGACCGGGCGACATCGTCGAGGCCGGTCTCCGAGTGGGCCCTCTTGCCGACCCGCAGTGACTGCTGGAGGGCGTGGGAGAGCTCGGAGGTCAGGGCATCGGCGGACATCGAATCGGTGAAGGTCGAGCGCAGCTGACCGAGGATCTGGGCTTCGCCGATGGCCATCGAGTCAAGACCGCAGGCGACCTTGAGCAGATGCTCCAGGGCCTGGGTGTCGTAGTGGGCGTAGAAGTGCCCGGCGATGTCCTGCCACTCCCTGCCGATCGCCGAGACCAGGGCGTTGCCGAGGTCGGCGAGACCACCGTGGAAGGCCGTGACGTCGGCGATGAGTTCGAGCCGGTTGCAGGTCGAGAGCACGGCGAGACCCTCGACGCTGGTGCCCGACAGGGCGCTGCTGCGCAGCGAGGCGACCTCGTCGGCACCGAATGCGAGCGCATCCAGCATGTCGATCGGGGCGGAATGATGGGAAATCCCCAGAACCAAGAGAGTCAATTCTTGTGCTCCTCAACTGGATCGAGCTCAACCGAATCGAGCGCTGAATAATACGCAAGTGCTTGCAGCTCACTGGCCAGATCGACCTGATGCACACGGACGGAGTCCGGGACCTCGAGCACGGTGGGTGCGAAGTTCAGGATTCCCCGGACCCCGGTCGCCACCGCGCGAGCGGTGGCATCCGGTGCCGCGGAGACGGGCACGGCCATGACCACGAGGTCGATGGTCTCGGGCCAGGTGTCGAGCTCGGTCATCGCCGAGACCGGCAGGGTTCCGATCCGGGTGCCGATCTTGGCCTCGTCGACGTCGAAGATCGCGACGAGGTCGAGGCCGCGGCGGCGGAAGCCGGCGTAGTCGGCCAGGGCCGAACCGAGCCGTCCGGCGCCGATGATCGCCACGGTCCGCGCCCGGTCGAGGCCGAGGAAGGAGCGCAGCGTCGCCGCCAGGTCCGCACACGAGTAGCCCACCCCGCGTCGGCCGGAACCGCCGAGGTGGGACAGGTCCTTGCGCAGGATCGACGAGGACACGCCGCTGCGGGCCGCCAGCGCCTGCGAGGAGACGGTGGAGCGGCCCGCAGTGGTGAAGGTCTCGACGGACTGCAGGTAGATCGGGAGTCGAGAGATGACGCTGTCCGGCACGTCCTTGCGAACGACACCGTCAATACCGTTGGCGGACAGAATCTCGCCCACTGATGCGTGTCACTCCTTCAATCGGTCTGGCGCGCTCGACGCTCTCACGCGCCGAGTGCTTCCAAGGCTCGGGACAGCCTGTCTGGCTCGACTCGGTGGAAGCTGTGCTGCCGACCGTTCAGCAGCACCACCGGGATGTCCCAGCCGTACTGATCCGCCAGCGCCTCGTCCGAGTCGATGTCGATCTCGGTCACGGCGACCTGCCTGCCGGCGACCACCTCGGCGACCGAGGCTCTGGCGACCTCACACAGATGGCAGTCGGCACGAGTCAGGAACGTCAGCTCGACCACTGCACACTCCTCCTCAGGTGACAACAAACCCCGCCGAAATCAGATTCGAGCGGGGAGGTAGGACCGTTGCCGGTCTTACTTCTTGTTGCGACGCTGGTGACGGGTCTTGCGAAGCAGCTTGCGATGCTTCTTCTTCGACATCCGCTTGCGTCGCTTCTTGATAACTGAGCCCACGCGGGTACCCCTTGCAATTGTCGGTGGAGGTGAACATCGCATGCCCACCCTTTGAACTAACCGTGCAATTCTATCGCTTGGTCCCTTGCTTTCCCAAAACTGTGTCCGAATCCACGATGTGCCGGGGGTGAGCGCTCGTGTGCCGAGGTCGTGGCCCCTCGTGCGCCGGGGTCCTGACCCCTCGCGCGCCGCCGTCGAGATCCCTCGCGCGCCGGGGCTGATCAGTCGAAGTACGGGTCGAGGCCGAAGAACGGGAACAGGTTCTTCCGCGTCGCCATCACCGCTCGGTCGAGGTCGGATTCGGGGTCGAAGCCGCCCGACCACGGGCTGAAGTCCCCGTCGAAGCCGTCGGTCATCGACAGCGGCGCCTCCCTCCCCGTCTTCGTCTGCGCGTAGTGGGCCCAGCGTCCGGGGATCCGGGACGCGGGATCGATGTCGGCGCCGGCGGCGATCGCGATCAGGTTCGTCCACACCCGCGGCACCACGTCGAGGATCGCATAGCCTCCTCCCCCGGTCGCCAACCACTTCCCACCGCAGTGCTCGGCGGCGAGGTCGCGCACCCAGGTCGTCGCCACCCGCATTCCGTCGACGCTCAGGCGCATGTGCGTGAGCGGGTCCATCCGATGCCCGTCGCAGCCGTGCTGGGAGACGATGACCTGGGGGGCGAACTCCCTGACGAGGGCCGGAACGGTGGCGTCGAAGGCGCGCAGCCAGTCGGCGTCGAGGGTCCGCGGGGGCAGGGCGATGTTCGCAGCCGAGGCGGCCGCTCGCAGTCCCCCGATGTCGGCCGGGAACCCGGAGCCGGGGAACAGGTACTTGCCCGATTCGTGCATCGAGATCGTCAGCACCCGCGGATCGTCCCAGAAGATCTTCTCCGGCCCGTCGCCGTGGTGGGCGTCGAGGTCGATGTAGGCGATGCGCTCGTAGCCGGCGTCGAGGAATTCTGTGATGGCTCCGGCGATGTCGTTGTAGACGCAGAACCCGCTCGCGCTGCCGGGCATCGCATGGTGCATTCCGCCGCTGAAGTTGACCGCCCGGGCGAAGTCGCCGCCGATGATGGCCCGGGCCGCGTCGACCGAGCCCTGGAAGAGCATCGCCGAGGCGGTGTGCATGTTCGCGAATCCGGGCACGTCCTCGGACCCGATCCCGTACTTCTCGGCGTCCGCGGCAGACAGACCCTCGGGGGTGCCGGCCCGGCGGACCGCCGCGATGTAGTCGGCGTCATGGATCCGGGCGAGCCTGTCCTCGTCGATCGGGCCGACCGGGTGGACGTGGACGTTGGCGGCGTCGAAGAGCCCGAAGTCCATGGCCAGTCGGGCACTGAGATCGAGTCGCAGGGGATGCATGGGGTGGGCCGGGCCGAAGTCGTACCCGGTCACCGCCTCGTCCCAGACGACGTACACATCGCTATCGACCATGCGCCCAATGTTATACGTCGGCCGCAGGGGTTGGCGCGGTTGATCCGACGCGAGCGGTTGACGCGGCCCGGGGCGCCTGGCGCGACCCGGGACGGTCGGCGCGCGGTTCGCCTGGCACGGCCCGGGACGGTCGGCGCGCGGTTCGCCTGGCACGGCCCGGGACGGTCGGCGCGGCGGTTCGCCTGGCGCGGGGCGGTTCGCCTGGCGGGCATCGGGCGGCCGCCGTTCTACCATGGACCATGTGTCCAAGAATTCCGAACAGGCCTGGGACCGGTTCTTTCGACCCGGCCGCCGGGTCCGCGACTTCGTCGACGACCTGGCTGCGGCCTCTCCCGCGCGTCTGGCGATCGGGTCGTTCGTGGCCGTGGTGGCGATATTCGCGGTCCTGCTGATACTGCCGGCGAGCATGCGCGACCCCGAGTCCGTCTCCCAGTCGAAGCACATCGCCAATGCCGTGTTCGTCGCGGTCTCGGCCGTGTGCGTGACGGGTCTGACTCCCGTGGTCACCGAGGAGTACTGGTCGGACTTCGGGATCTCGGTCATCACCGCCGGCATCCAGGTCGGTGGGCTCGGAATCCTCACCCTCGCCTCGGTGCTGGGAATGGCGGTCTCACGGCGGCTGGGGGTCAGGCAGCGCCTGATCGCTCAGCAGGCCACCTCGGCGCTCAATCTGGGTCAGGTCGGCACCCTCCTCAAGGCGGTCGTGTTCACGATCCTCACCGCCGAGGCGATCCTCGCGGTGCTCTTCTTCCCGCGCTTCCTGATCCGCGGGGAGAGTGTCGGGGATGCGCTCTGGTACTCCGTGTTCTACGCGATCTCCGCATTCAACAACGCCGGGTTCACGATCCACGCGGGAGGTGCCGCCTTCTTCGCGAACGATCCGTGGATCCTCTCCCTCATCATGCTCGGAGTGTTCGTCGGGGCCCTCGGCTTCCCGGTCGTGCTGATGATCGCCATGCACTGGAACCGGCCGAGCCGCTGGGACCTGCACACGAAGCTGACGCTGTCGACGACGACCGTGGTGCTGCTGGTCGGGCTCGTGCTGCTGCTCCTCTTCGAGTCCTCGAATCCGGCCACGCTCGGGGACAAGAACGCCGGCCACACCTTCATCGAGGTGCTGTTCATGGCGGTGATGCCGCGGTCGGGGGGATTCTCGACGATGGACGTCGCCGACATGAATCAGTCCTCGCACCTACTCATGGACCTGATGATGTTCATCGGCGGCGGGTCGTCGTCGACGGCCGGCGGCATCAAGGTCACGACCGTTGCGGTGCTCTTGCTCGCCGCCTACACCGAGGCCCGAGGCATGCAGGATGTGCACGTGTTCGGTCGTCGCCTGACCGAGTCGACGATCAAGCTCTCGATCTCGATCCTGCTCGCCGGTGCGACGATCGTCTTCGTCGGCACGCTGGTCATGCTGCAGATCAGCGACGAGTCGCTCGACATGGTGCTGTTCGAGGTGATCTCGGCGTTCGGCACCGTCGGGCTCAGCTCCGGAGTGTCCGCGTCCTCCCCGGAATCGGGACTGTACTGCCTGTCCGTCCTCATGCTGATCGGACGGCTGGGTACGATTACACTGGCGGCAGCCCTGTCGATGCAGGACTCAATGCGCCTGTACCGCTACCCCGAAGAAAGGCCCGTCGTTGGCTAGCGAAATCACCTCCATCCTGGTCATCGGACTCGGTCGGTTCGGATCCGCGACCGCTGCCACTCTGACCCGGCTGGGTCGTGAGGTGATGGCGATCGAGCACAGCGCCGAACTGGTCAAGGAATGGAGCGGCAAGCTCACCCACGTCGTCGAGGCGGATTCCACGAACATCGAGGCCCTGCGACAGGTGGGTGCCGGCGACTTCTCCACCGCCGTGGTCGGCATCGGCACCTCGATCGAGGACAGTGTGCTCACGACGGCCAACCTCGTCGACCTCGGCGTGGGCCAGGTGTGGGCGAAGGCGATCTCCCCCTCCCACGGCAAGATCCTCCACCGCATCGGCGCCCACCACGTGCTCTACCCCGAATCGGATGCCGGCACGCGCGTCGCGCACCTCGTCAGTTCCCGGATGATGGAGTACATCGAGTTCGACGAGGGGCATTTCGCCGTCGTGAAGATGCGGCCGCCGCGGGAGATCCAGGGGTTCACCCTGGGCGAGTCGAAGGTCCGCGACAAGTACGGGGTGACGATCGTGGGCATCAAGAGCCCCGGCCGCGACTTCACCTACGCCGAGCCCACCACCCGGGTCGGCAAGCAGGATCTGCTCATCGTCGCCGGCCACGTCGAGCTGCTCGGCCGCTTCGCCGGCCGCCCGTAGCTGGGGCGCGCTCGGCGGGCACGTGCGGCGCGCGGCACGGCGCGCACGGCGCGGGCGGCGGGGCAGGGGCGGCCACACCTCGCGACCAAAAAGTGTCAATGCGCGCCACTTGTGCCGTACGCCTGCACTTCTTGGTCGCGACTGTTGGATTCCCACCCGAGAGCTGTCAGCGAAGTTGCCACCGTCGCAGGTGGGGAGCCTGCATGAAGAGCTTCGTCGCGAAGGCTTCAAGATCGATCACCTCGTCGAAGCCGACCCTGATGATCCGGTATCCGAGCGCGATCAGCTTGTTGTGCTGGTCGGATTCCCGTCTCATCAGCGGGTAGCCGTTGAGCACATACTTTCCGGCGCCGTCGACCATCAGGATCGTCTTCGACTCGCGATGGAGGAAGTCGACCCTCGCCACTCTCCGGCTCCCGCCGAAGATCTCGACCTGTTGGTCGAATCCAACCAGGCCGAGCATCACTAGGTTGCAGGAGCAGCGACTCTCCGCATAGCTCTCGGACCAGGGGCCGGCGTGTTCGAGCAGTCGCAGCGCGCGGCTCTGTCCCGTCGGCAGTCGGTCAAGACACGGGAGGAACTGGCGTTGGCGACAGTCGATGGCCAGTTCCGCGGTCTCCGGCGGATAGCCGTATCGCCCGACGTCGGGGCCTGCGCCGAAGATGGACGTGCGCAGGGTGTGCTCCAACGTGGCGAACGCTGCGTGGCATCCCCGAGAATCGGGATCAGGTCGAATGACGTTCGGACGCGCGAGGTGAGGACCATCTTCCCGATTTCCACGATGTCCTCTTGAGGAATCGTCCGCGTCGTCCTGGAGATCGTCCCGCTCGTTCGGCGCGCTGTCGGATGGGCAATGGCGATGCGGCCGAGTGGTGGCCGGTGCATGGGCAGATCGTGGATGACTGCCGCCGAGACCCCGCAGACGACGTCGCCATCCCGAAAATGCGGATACGAGGAGATGCGAAGCTTCTCGACGGTGCCGAGGTGGTCGAAGTCGATGCCTCCTCCTCGTGCTCGGTGCTCATCGTTGCGCGCGATCCAGCCGTCGTCCGTGATGAGAGCCTTGATTCTGGCATGACGGCGATCCTGGCATCGAGCGACTATGGTGTAGACGCCGAAGGAGAGCTTGAGCACACAGCAGCCGAGAGCCGAGCGGATCAGGCGGCTGTCGATGCCCTGTGCGCTGAACTCCGAGGTGCGGATGACGTTGTACATGCCCCCACAGTCCTCGCGACGGAATGCCTCGCACAACACCACCGGGGGCGGCTGTGGAAGACTTCTGCGCATCCACAGCCGAGCGGCACCCAAGTGGGGTCCCAGTGCACAGCCCGATGCACCCGAGTGGACCTGGGGTCCGCCGGTTCTGGGCCAGTCCGGCGCCGGTCGCGGGCCGCCCCAGCGCGAGCCGGACCGCCCCAGCGCGAACCGACCGCGGGCGCAAGGTCGAGTCGTCCACAGCCGCGACGAAGAAGTGCGTGCGCGCGCCACAAGTGGCGTGCGCACGCACTTTCAGGTCGCGGCGCTCAGCGGCGCCCCGGCGGCGTGCGCCGCCCCTCCTAGTGCTCCACCGCCTTCTCGGCGCCGAAGCCGGTGTGGGCGCGGACGTCCATCTCGGCGGCCAGCTCCGGGCTCTCGATCGTCCGGTCGGTGATCGACCCCAGCCATCCGAGGATGAAGCCGAGCGGGATCGAGACGATGCCGGGATTGTCCAGCGGGAAGATCGCGAAGTCCGCGCTCGAGATCATCGCCGTCTCCGATCCGGACACGACCGGGGAGAACGTGATCAGCAGGATGGCCGACCCCAGCCCGCCGTAGATCGACCACACGGCACCCCGGGTGGTGAACCGCTTCCAGAACAGCGAGTAGATGATCGTCGGCAGATTCGCGCTGGCCGCGACGGCGAAGGCCAGCGCCACCAGGAACGCGATGTTCTGACCCTGCACCCCGATGCCGCCGATGATGGCGACGGCGCCGATGACGATGACGGTCCGGCGGGCGATCTTGACCTCGGCGTCGGGGTCCTCGACCTTGCCCTTCTTCATGTAGTTGGCGTAGATGTCATGGGCGAACGACGCCGCCGCCGTGATCGCCAGACCCGCCACCACCGCGAGGATCGTGGCGAAGGCGACCGCGGAGATGAAGCCCATCAGGATCGGGCCGCCGAGGTGCAGCGCCAGCAGCGGTGCCGCGGAGTTCACCCCGCCGGGCGCGTTCTCGATCGTCTCGGCGCCGACGAGGGCGGCCGCACCGTAGCCGAGGACCAGGGTGAAGAGGTAGAATGCGCCGATCAGCCAGATCGCCCAGACCACGGACCGGCGGGCCTCGCGCGCCGTCGGCACCGTGTAGAAGCGCATCAGCACATGCGGCAGACCAGCGGTGCCGAGCACCAGCGCCAGGGCCAGGGAGATGAAGTCGAGCGGGTTCTCGCCGTATTTGAGGCCGGGATCGAGCACCGCCTCGCCGACTCCCGCGGACGCGTTGTCGACGGCCGCCCCGAGCAGGGTCGAGAGGTTGAATCCGTTGAGTGCGAGCACCCACACGGTCATCGCCCCGGCACCGAGGATGAGCAGGACCGCCTTGACGATCTGCACCCAGGTGGTGCCCTTCATCCCCCCGACGAGCACATAGACGATCATCAGGGCGCCCACGACGGCGATGACGAGGGACTGCCCGAGGGCGCCGTCGATGCCCATGAGCAGCGACACCAGTCCCCCGGCCCCTGCCATCTGGGCGAGCAGGTAGAAGAAGCACACGGCCAGCGTCGAGATCGCCGCGGCCATGCGGACGGGACGCTGTCTGAGCCGGAAGGAGAGCACGTCGGCCATCGTGAACTTGCCGGTGTTGCGCATCAGCTCCGCGACGAGCAGCAGCGCCACCAGCCAAGCGACGAGGAATCCGATCGAGTAGAGGAACCCGTCGTAGCCGTTGAGGGCGATCGCCCCGCAGATGCCGAGGAACGACGCCGCCGAGAGGTAGTCGCCGGAGATCGCGAAGCCGTTCTGCGGGCCGCTGAAGGAGCGGCCGCCGGCATAGTAGTCGGAGGCCGTCTTGTTGTTCCGGCTGGCCCGCAGCACGATGAACATCGTGACCGCGACGAAGGCGGCGAAGATGGTGATGTTGAGGGCAGGGTTGTTCTCGACCTCGGTCGTCGCCTGCGTGACGAGGTCGCCGCCGGGTGCCGTCAGGTCCGCGAGGGCGGTCGGGGTCATGATTCGGCTCCTTCGGTTTCATGCTCGAGGCGTTCGCGGATCTCCGCAGCCGGAGGATCGAGCTTGTTGTTGGCGAACGACACGTAGAACATCGTGATGGCAAAGGTCGAGACGAACTGCAGCAGCCCGAGGATCAGCCCCACGTTGATCAGCCCCACGACACGGGTCGACATGAAGTCATGGGCGTAGGTGCTGAGGATGACGTAGAGGAAGTACCAGGCGAGGAACGCGATCGACAATGGGATGACGACCGAGAACCTTCTGCGCTTGAGCGCCTTGAACTCCGGGGTCTCCTCCTCGGCGAGGAAGTCCACGGGAGTGCGGATGTTGTCAGGCATGGTTTCTCCATTCGCGGTTGCACAGAGCATTCGTGATCGAAATCACATGCCTTAGAATCAACCATCAAGGAGACTCGTCGAATACCACCGAAAGTTGGTAGCTTGATCAGATGGACGTCATGACCAGGGAGCATCGTGCGCTGAAGGCGGAGTCACGCCGCCTGTTCGCCGAGGCGATCGAGTCCCTGCATCGTGCGGGGACCGGCGACGTCGTGTTCGGGGGCACGGTCGAAGAGGGCGCGGTGAACGTCGAGGCCGTCGCCGGCGGCGGTGAGGACCGCCTGGGCCGGCTCATCGTCGGCACCGGCAAGGGGCTCGGGGGCCGCGCCCTGACCGAGGGCACCCCGCAGCTGACCAGGGACTACGGCGTCGACCCCTACATCACCCACCACTACGACGAGGAGATCCTCGGTGAGGGGATCAAGGTGCTCGTCGCCGTGCCCACTCTCTACGGGGGCGAGGTCACAGGCATGGTCTACTGCGGCCACCGGAAGGGCTTCGACGACGCGGCTCCCCACACCGGGGACCTCGTGCGGCGCGTCCGGCAGCTGTCCGAGGACCTCGGCCGGCTGGGCCCTGCCCTCGTGCCGGGACCACCCGCGCCGCAGCTGCACCCCGACCTCGACACCTCGAGCCGGGAGGCCCTGCGCCACACCTACGCCGAGCTGCGGGCGATCAGATCCGGCATCGTCGACGACCAGACGCGGGACCGGCTCTCCACCGTCGAGAGCCGACTGGCCGAGATCCTCGCCGCGCACGGTCCCCAGCAGCCTCCGGTCTCCGCCCCCTCCGTGCGGCTGTCCCCGCGGGAGACCGACATCCTCTCCCACGTCGCCCTGGGGTGGCCGAACGGGCGCATCGCCGAGGCGCTGGGGCTGCGCGAGTCGACCGTGAAGTCCTACCTCAACACGGCGATGGTGAAGTTGAGCGCGGGCACCAGGCATGAGGCGGTCTCGCGCGCCCGCTCCGCGGGCATCCTGCCCTGATGCTCATGGTCGCGCGGCCCGCCCTGACCGGTGCGGCCCCGAGCAAGCTGCCCTGACCGGCGTGGTCGGACTCAGCCGCTGACGGCGGCCGAGTTCTCCGCCTCCATCTCCAGTGAGCGGTCCGCTGCGGCCTTGACCGCCGCCTCGGCGATGGGGAAGATCCCGGAGTCGATGAACGTGTCGAGGGCCGCCAGCGTCGTTCCGCCCTTGCTGCTCACGGACTGCCGCAGCGCGGCGGGGTCCGGGTTGTGCGTCATCAGCCGGCCGGCGCCGTCGGCGGTCGCGACGACCATCTGCCTGGCCGTCTCCTCGCTCAGGCCCAGCTTCACACCGCCGGCGATCATCGCCTCGGCGAGGAGGAAGAAGTAGGCGACGCCGGATCCGGAGATCCCGGTCATGGCGGGAATGTCGGACTCGGGCATCGGGACGACGAGGCCGGCTCCGGACAGGAGCTCCTGCAGGGTGGCAACGCTCGCCTCGGCGACGGCGTCGTCGGGGGCCAGGGCGATGACGCCGTGGCCGATCGCGCTCGGGGTGTTCGGCATGATCCGCACGATCGGGCTGCCCGGCGCGAGTCGTTGGAGGTCGGAGGTGGCGACTCCCGCGGCCATCGACACGAGCACGGTGTCGGGTGAGAGCGCGGGGGCGAGCTCGCGCACGGTCTCGGCCATCATCCACGGTTTGACGCCGAGGAAGACGAAGTCCGCTCCCTGCACGGCCTTCCGGTTGGCCTCCGGGTCCTCCTCCACCGCGGTGATCGCAGCGGTCGGGAGTTCGGCGCCGAGCGCCTGCGCCGAGGCGGACGAATTCGTGGTGGCGCGGACGTCGAGGTCCGGGTCGTGCTCGAGGATGCCCTTGAGGAGGGCCCTGCCCATGTTTCCCGTGCCGATGGAGGCGATGGAGGTCAATTAGGTTCCCTTCGGATTCGGCCTGCGTGTGCGGACGTGGCTGTGATGCGCGTCGGGGGGACCGTTGAGGCCCAGGTGACGCTTCGCGAATTCCAGTGAGTCGGCCAGCATCTGCTCCCGGGTCGCCTTCTTCGCCACGAACCGGGTGTTGACCTCGACGACGATATCACCCGACCAGTTGTGCTTGGCCAGGTACTGCAGGGTCTCAGCGACCGGCATGCTGCCGGTGCCGGGCACCAGGTGCTCGTCCTTGAGCGACCCGGAGCCGTCGGTGAGGTGGACATGGCGGAGCTTGTCGAAGATCTCCTTGACCGTCTCCACGGCGTTCATCCCCGCCGTCGAGGCGTGGGAGAAGTCGAAGGTCATCGCGTCGTAGTCCTCGTCGAGGGGGTTCCAGTCGGGATAGTAGACGAGGACCTCGCGCACACCCGCCCGCCAGGGATACATGTTCTCCACGGCGAGGACGATCCCCGTCTCCTCCGACACCTGCCGGACGCCGTCGACGAACCCCTTCGCGTACTCGCCCTGCCAGCGGAACGGCGGGTGGAGCACGACGGTCCTCGCCCCGACGTCCTTGGCGAGGTTGGCGGTGATCCGCAGCTTCTCCCAGTGGTCCTTGTGCAGGACGCGGGGCAGGAACAGCAGGGTCGGCGCATGCATCGACATGACCTCGAGGCCGGTGTCCTCGGCGAGACCGGTGATGAGGTCGACGTCGCGGGTCTCGGCGTTGTGGGTGACCATGATCTCGACGCCGTCGTAGCCGAGGGCTGCGGCCTGGGTGAAGGTCTCCTCCACGGTCATCGGCGACACGGAGGAGCTGGACAGGCCGATCCGGATCGGATGGTCGGAGATGTGGTGGACGTCGTGCTCGTAGACCGACCGGGTGGCGAAGTACTCACGGTGGCGGCGCGAATTGGACCGCGCCGAATTCTTGGCGGTGAGTACCTTGCGCTTTGACTTGCTCACGTCGCCCATTTTAATCCCTGACGAACGACTCCGCCGACCCCATCTGCCGGCGGAGCTCAGCCCTGGAGCTCCTCGACGTCGGGGTCGACCCAGTCCTTCGACTTCTCCACGGCCTTGGTCCACAGGCGGCAGGTCCGCTCTACCCTCTCGGCATCCATCTGCGGCAGCCACCTCCGGCCCTCCTGCCAGTTGGCCCTCACATCGTCCTCGCCGCTCCAGTACTTCACGGCGATCCCGGCGGCGTAGGCCGCGCCCAGGGCCGTGGTCTCGACGACCTGGGGCCGGATCACCGGCACGCCGAGGAGGTCGGCCTGGAACTGCATGAGCGTCTCGTTGCCGACCATGCCCCCGTCGACCTTGAGCTCGGTGAGCTCGACCCCCGAGTCGAGGTTCATCGCCTCGAGCACCTCGCGGGATTGGAACGCCACCGACTCGAGGGCGGCCCGGGCGATGTGGTTGCGGTTGACGTAGCGGGTGAGCCCGACGATGACCCCGCGGGCGTCGGACTTCCAGTGCGGGGCGAAGAGACCGGAGAACGCGGGCACGATGTAGCAGCCGCCGTTGTCCTCGACCCGACCGGCGAGCACCTCGACCTCGGCGGATTCGCTGATGATGCCGAGATTGTCCCGCAGCCACTGCACGAGCGAACCGGTGACCGCCACCGATCCCTCGAGCGCATAGACCGCCTCGGCGTCGCCGAGCTTGTACGCCACCGTCGTGAGCAGCCCGTTGCGGCTGGCCACGGGTTCGGTCCCGGTGTTGATGAGCATGAAGTTGCCGGTGCCGTAGGTGTTCTTGGCCTGCCCCTTCTCGAAGCAGGCCTGACCGAAGGTGGCCGCCTGCTGGTCGCCGAGGATGCCGCAGATGGGCGTGTCGATGAGCAGGGTGTTCTTCGCCCCGTACCCGTACACCTCGGAGCAGGACCGGATCTCCGGGAGCATCGAGATCGGGATGCCCATCTCGTCGGCGATGTCGGTGTTCCAGTCGAGGGTGTCGATGTTCATCAGCATCGTCCGGGAGGCGTTGGTGACGTCGGTGACGTGCAGACCTCCGTTGACGCCGCCGGTGAGGTTCCAGATCACCCAGGAGTCCATGGTCCCGAAGAGCAGCTCACCGGCGTCGGCGGCGGCGCGGGCACCGTCGACGTGATCGAGGATCCACTTCACCTTCGGGCCGGCGAAGTAGGTGGCCAGCGGCAGGCCGACCCGGTCCTTGTACCGGTCCGGTCCGACGTCGCCGCCGAGCTCCTCGCAGATCCTCTGGGTGCGGGTGTCCTGCCACACGATCGCGTTGTACACGGGCTCGCCGGTGGTCCGGTTCCACACCACCGTGGTCTCGCGCTGATTGGTGATCCCGACGCCTTCGAGCTGGTGCCGGTTGATCTTGGCCCGGGTCAGGGCCTGGCCGATCGCCTCGTTCGTGTTGTCGATGATCTCGACCGGGTCGTGTTCGACCCATCCCGCGCGCGGGAGGATCTGCTCGTGCTCGAGCTGCCCGAGCGAGACGATCTGCCCGTCGTGGTCGAAGACGATGGCTCGCGACGAGGTGGTGCCCTGGTCGATGGCGAGGATGTACTTCTCCTGCACCGCGCCCCCTCCCTGTCCTGTCGGCGCTGTCCTGTCCGCGCCGGATTGTCGGCGCTGTCTTCTACTGTCGCAGTGTAGCCGCCACGAGCGCCGCCGCGGCGGCATCGTCGTGGGTCTTCTCCGCGCCGAGGTGGGCGTCGACGTGGGCCCTGAACTCGGCGACCTCCCGCTCCCGGGTCTCGTCATCCCAGCCGAGGACGGGGGCGATGATGGCCGCGACCGCCTCGGCGCAGGCCTTCCCCCGGTCCCTGACCTCGTAGTTCAGCCGCATCCGCCGCTCCAGGACGTCGCCGAGGTGGACGGCGCCCTCGGCTGCCGCCGCATAGCGGGCCTCGACGCCGAGATACCGTTCCGCCCCGGGCAGCGGGCGGGCGAGTTCGGGATGGGCCTCGAGCAGGTCGAGGACGGCATCGCACAGGGTGCCGTAGCGCCGGATCAGGCGCTGGACCCGGGCCTCGTCGAGGCCGTGGCGGCGGGCGATCTCTGCCTGCCGCCGGCGCAGCGCGGTCACGCCCTGGGCACCGAGGAGGGGCACCGTCTCCGTCAGCGTGGGCCGCTCGGCCGCCTCATCGCCGAGGACGAAGTCGACGACGTCCTCGGCCATCACCCGGTAGGTGGTGAATTTCCCGCCGGCGATCGCCGCCAGCCCCGGCTCGACCTCCATCACGGTGTGCTCCCGCGAGACCTTCGTCGAGGCGACCCCGTCCCTGACCACCGGCTGCAGCAGCGGTCGCAGTCCCGCGTAGACCCCGATCACGTCGTCTCCGGACAGCGGCTCGCGCAGGACCGCGTTGGCGTGCTCGAGCAGGTAGTCGATGTCCTCGGCCGTCGCGACGGGGACGTCGACGTCCTCCTCCCACGGGGTGTCGGTGGTCCCGATCACCCAGTAGCCGTCCCAGGGGATGATGAACAGGACGGACTTCTCCGTCTTCGAGATGATGCCGGTGTCCGGGGCGGCGCTGATCTTCTCCCTGGCGACGGTGACGTGGATGCCCTTGGAGGCGAGCACCGTGAGCCCGGAGTCGGCGCGCGCGAGGTCCTGCTGCTCCTCGGTCCAGACTCCCCCGGCGAGGATGGTGCGCCGGGCGTGGATGTCGAACTCCTCCCCCGTGGTCTCGTCGCGGGCGCGCACGCCCGCGACCCGCTCGCCCGCGCGGAGATAGCCGATGACTCGCACATGGTTGGCCGCGTGCGCCCCGAGGCTGACCGCCGAGCGGACCAGGGTCATCACGAAGCGGGCGTCGTCGACCTTCGCGTCGTAGTACTCCAGCGCCCCGACGGCCGCGTCCTCGGCCAGTCCGGGAACGTGGGCGGCGAGCGCCTTCCTGCCGAGGTGGCGGTGGAGGGGAAGGGCGCGTCGGCGTCCGGGACGCGTCGCCATCGTGTCGTAGAGGAGGACCCCGGAGCCGATGAAGGCGCGGTCGAGGAAGGGGTTCTCGAAGGGGAACACGAAGGCGACGGGTTCGACGAGGTGGGGGGCGGTGTGGGTGAGCAGGAGGTCGCGTTCGCGCAGCGCCTCCGCGACGAGCCGGAAATCGAGCATCTCGAGGTAGCGCAGGCCGCCGTGCATGAGCTTCGATGATCGTGACGAGGTGCCCGACGCCCAGTCACGGGCGTCGACGACCCCGACCCGCAGCCCCCGGGTGGCCGCGTCGAAGGCGGCTCCCGCCCCGGTCACCCCGCCGCCGACGACGAACACGTCGAGAGGGTCGTCCGGGCTGGTCGCGGCCAGGGTCCCGAGCGCGCCGGCGCGGGAGTCCGGGCTGAGCTCGCCGTTCCTCACGTGCTCATGACCCGCTCGACCCGCATCGCCGAGGTGGTCTCCGCCGAGTCGAGCAGATCGAGCTTGCGCATGATGATGCCCTCTCGCAGGGCCCAGGGCGAGATGTTCATGACGGTGATGTCGAAGATCGTGAAGGCCGCCTCGGCGACGATCGCCCCGGCCAGCACCTGGCCGGCCCTGGCCTCGGAGACCCCCGGCAGCGTGGCCCGTTCCTCGGGGGTGCGTTCGGCCAGGGTGTCGATGATTCCCGGCAGGTCGCGGCGGAAGAGCTTGCGCGGGGCGTAGATCCCGTCCCCGCTGGGCGCGGCCCCGGCGATGCGGGCCAGGGACCGGAACGTCTTGGACGAGCCCACGACCTGGTCGGGCTTGCCGACCCGGTTGATGTCGCCGGCGATCCGGCCGATCTGCGAGCGCGCGTGCTTGCGCAGACGGTGGATGTCGTCGGGGCTGGGCAGCGGGTCGGGGAGGAAGTCGGCGTAGGTGCGGCCGGCTCCCAGGGGAACGGACACCGCGGCCTGCGGGTACTCGTCCTGTCCGGCCGCGATCTCGAGCGAGCCCCCGCCGATGTCGAGCAGCAGGATCTTGCCCGCGGACCAGCCGAACCAGCGGCGGGCGGCGAGGAACGTCACCCGGGCCTCGTCCTTGCCCGACATCACGTTGAGTGTCACGCCCAGCTGCCGGTTGATCGCGTCGATGAGCTGGAGGCCGTTGGGGGCGTCGCGGATCGCCGAGGTGGCGAAGGCGAGGATCTGCTCCGAGCCCTGGTCCTCGGCGATCTCCACGGCCTCGGCGATGAAGCTGTGGAGTCGTTCCTGACCGTAGTCGTCGATCGCTCCGTCCTCGTCGAGGTACTCGGCCAGACGCAGCACCTCCTTGTGGGAGGTCGCCGGCAGCGGCGGGGCACCGACATGGGCGTCGACGACCAGGAGGTGAACGCTGTTGGATCCGATATCGAGGACTGCGAGGCGCATCTGCTCAGTTTAACCGCGTTCGCCGCGGTGGTCAGGACCCGGACCGGACCCGGGCCACGTGCTCGGCGATGGCGGCGAAGGCACGATGGACGCGGACGTCGCAGTCGTGGTCGACCGGCAGGGCCTGGGAGGCGAACTTCACGGCGAGGACGTCGTGCGCCCGGTCGAGGTAGAGCAGCTGACCGTTGATGCCGACGCCGCAGATGAGGTCGCGGTTGCCGTCGGTCGACCAGAACTGCCGCCGGTACTTGCCCCCGGGGAACTCCGCCCCGTAGGGGCCCTGCGCGAAGGCGGCCTCCGAATCGGGCCCGCCGCTGAACAGGTCCTCGACCCAGTCGGCGGACACGATCCGCTCACCGGTCAGCGATCGGCCTCCGCGCAGCAGCAGGTGCCCGAACCGCGCGAGGTCGAGCAGGGTCGCCGAGGTGCCGCCGTCGAACATGCCGAGGCCGGCCGGGTCGACGGTGATGGAGGCGTCGTGCTGCGCCCCGATCCTCGACCACAGCCGCTCGCTCGCGACCTCGGTGTAGGGGCGGCCGGTGACCGTCTCGATCAGCCAGCCGAGGACGTCGGTGTCGGCGCTGCGGTAGGCGAACGGCCCGCCGTGGTCGGTCTCCTTGACCAGGGTGGGGAGGAACTCGGCGAGGGTCGCCGGGTTGCCCGCGCGCAGCGGTGCCCAGCCGACGGCCTCGTCGAGCAGGCGCACCTCGGAGCGCGGGTCGAGGTACTCCTCGGAGAAGCGGATCCCCGTGCGCATGTCGAGGACATCGGTGACCCTGGCGTCGGCGTAGCCGCCGGTGCGCATCGCGGGGATGAGTTCGCCGATGGTGGCCGCGAGGTCGATCGTGCCGTCCTCGACGAGGGTGGCGAGGACGATGGACAGGACCGACTTGCTCACCGACATCAGCAGATGGGGGGTGTCGGCCGTCAGGTGGGGACCGTAGTGCTCGGCGACGATCGTCTCGCCGTGGACGACGGCCCAGGCGTCGGTGTTCGCGGCGGCGAGGATCTCGCCCACGGTGGCGGGACCCTCCGGTGTCTCCACGGGCAGCGAGCCGAGGTCGAGGCCCTCCCGGTCGAAGCCGGCGACCGGCCCCTCGCCGCGGTCGAGGCAATGGGTCGGGAACAGCTCCTCCATGTGGGTGAATGACCAGGAGAGGTGGGCGGGCTCGAGCCAGTTCTCGATCGACACGGGGGTGGGTGGCGTCATTCTCCGCTGCTCCTTCGCGCCGAGTCGTCTGTGCCCCAGCGGTCTGCGGAGGCTCGACCGTCACTCTATTGGCCGTCCGGCCAATACGGAAATCCGGCTCAGCCGGTGGCGCTGCGCATCCACAGGTCCGGGCGCAGCGCGCCCGGGGGCAGGCCCAGCGTCCACTCGGCGACGTCGGAGGCGAAATGGGTGTACGCGTCGTGGTCGAAGGGCAGGGGGTTGTTGACGTAGGCTCCTCGGCCGTCCAGGGCCATGAGGATGCGCACGGCGGCGCTGACGGGGTCGACGTCGGAGAACTCCCCGGCCGCGCGGCCCCGGTCGATGAGGGTGATGAGCTCTCCGCGGTCGGCCTCCTCGACCTCTTCGATGGCCATCGCGATCGCCGCGCTGTAGCGGCTCAGGTGCCGGGCGTTGAGCCACAGCGCCGAGAGCGGACCGTCCGTCGACTGTTCGGCGATGAACCCGCGCAGCTGCTGGAGGGGAGTCATCGTGTCCGTGGGCTCGAACCTGCGCAGTCGTCGCACCGCGGTGCTGAAGGTCGCGGCCACCAGCTCCTCGACGGCAGGGAAGTAGTGGCTGATCAGGCCCGGACGGACGCCGATGGACGTGGCGACGGCCCGCAGGGTGACATTCTCCAGGCCGGACTCGACGGCGATAGTGGTCGCGGCCTCGATGATCTCGACGCGCCGCCGTTCCGGGGTCTTCCTGGTTCTCGGGGAGTTCGCATTTGACACCATGGCATCCATCCTATTGTATTGGTGACCAATACCACGTTGGTCGACCGACCAATACGTTCCCGTGCGCCGCGCAATGACGCTTCTGGCACCTGGAGAGGAAAGCCCATGAGCACTTCCATCGATCCCGAGCTCGCCGATTCTGCCACCCACCCCGAGCGGCGTGGAATCGAACTCGTCACCGACGCCGAGCGTCATGGTCACCCCCGCGACCTCCTCGCGGTCTGGGCGGCCCCGAACGTCAGCGTCCTCAACTTCACGATCGGCGCCACAATGACGCTGCTGGGCCTCGAGATCTGGCAGTCGGCCCTGGTCATCCTCGCCTCGAACCTGCTCTGGGTCTTCCCCGGCATCGTCGCGGCCAGCGGGCCCGCGGCCGGCACCTCCGGTTCGGTGGTCCAGCGCGCGATCTACGGGATCCGGGGCAACAAGGTCGTCATCGCCTTCTACGGGTGGTTCATATCCGGGGTGTTCCTCGCCCTCAACTGGGTCGCCTCCTCGTTCATGGGAGCCGAGCTGCTCACCCGCTGGGGCCTGGGCGACAAGACCCTCGACCTCATCCTCGTCACGGTCGTCGTCTCCCTCATCA
>JAPSIC010000101.1 GCA_031179165.1 Brevibacterium sp. | reverse complement strand
GCACGCCGACGAGGCGATGGTGTGGCAGGCGGTGAGCGGATTCCGGTACCGGGAGACGGGCGGCTACTTCATCGGCTCCTCAGCCGAGTCCCCGCTCATCTACTCCGCCCCCGAGGACGCCCTCGACCGGGTCCTCGGGGACGCGGTGATCAGGGTGGACGCGAAGCTGCCCGGTCCCGACACGGCCGCGGTCGACGCCGCGATCGACGAGCTGCGCGCCGCCGGGGTCGACTGGGTGGTGTTCGCCCCGGACGCCCCGTTGGTCGCGAACCCGGACGCCCTCGAGCAGTTCCTCACCTCCAGCCTCGGACACCCGGCGGTCAGCGAGCAGGGGGTGCGGGCGTACCCGCTGTCTCGGTAGGGTGGGCCCATGCTGAGAATCGGACTGACCGGAGGGATCGGTGCGGGGAAGTCGACGGTGTCGACGATCCTCGCCGAGCGCGGAGCCGTCATCGTCGACGCCGACGCCATCGCCCGGGAGGTCGTGGCCCCGGGGGAGCCGCTGCTCGTCGAGCTCGAACGCGCCTTCGGCGGCACCGTCCTGACTCCGGACGGGCACCTCGACCGGGCCGCCCTGGCCGCCGCGGCCTTCGCGGACGAGGAGTCCACAGCCGTGCTCAACTCCCTCATGCACCCGGCGATCAGGCAGCGCACCCGCGAGCACTTCGCCCGCCATGCCGACGCCGAGCTGGTCGTCCACGACGTCGCCCTGCTCGTCGAGAACGACATGGCCCCCGACTACCACCTCAGCCTGCTCGTCGACGTGCCCGCGGCACTCCGGCTCGACCGGCTCGTCCGCTCCCGCGGGATGGACCGGGCCGACGCCGAGGCGCGCATCGCCCGGCAGGCCGGCGACGACCAGCGCCGGGCCGCCTGCGACATCCTCATCGACAACAGCGGGCCGGTCGAGGACACCCGCCGCGCCGTCGCCGAGCTCGTCGACGGGCGCCTGCTGCCGTTCGCGGAGAATCTGCGGCTCCGGCGCTGGGCGGAGCGACCGGCCCCGGCCCTGACCGACCCGGACACCGTCGACTGGACGGGGCAGGCCCGCCGGATCATCGCCAAGCTGCGACGCGGTTTGGGGGAGCCCCATCCCATCGAGCACATCGGCTCGACCGCGGTCCCCGGTCTGCCGGCCGAGGACGTCCTCGACCTCCAGCTGCTCGTCCCCGACCACGAGACGGCCGTCGCCCTCGGCCCGCGGCTGGCCGCACTCGGCTATCCTGGCCGGGACGGATTCGACCACCTCGGCGCGGACGGCCGGGAGGGCAAGCGGTTCCACGCGAACGCCGATCCCGGCCGGGCAGTCAACCTCCACGTCCGGACCGGGGACTCGGTCGGCGCCCGGTTCGCGATCGCCGTCCGCGACCTGCTCCGTTCCGACGAGGGCGAACGTCGGCGCTACGCCGCACTCAAACAGGACCTCCTCGACCGGCACGGGGCCGACCATGAGGGATACGTCCACGCGAAGGAACCGCATTTCGCGACGCTGCGCCGGCGGCTCGTGCCCGACAGCTTCGCCTGAACGGCACCGGCCGCGACCGCGACGGGACACCCGGGCGGTGCGTCACGCGCGGGAGCTGAGGGGTGCCTGGGATCCATGGTGCTGAGTCAGGGGCGAGCGCTAGGCTGGGAGCATGACCACTGCTGCACGTCCCCTGCCGGCCATCGGCCACCGCCCCGATGTGTCCCGCACCGTCGCCCCGTTCGAAGTCGTCTCCGAATACTCCCCCTCCGGCGATCAGCCGACCGCGATCAAGGAGATCGCCCGGCGCCTCGAGGACGGTGAGAAGGACATCGTCCTCCTCGGCGCGACCGGCACCGGAAAGTCGGCGACCACCGCCTGGCTGATCGAGCAGGTGCAGCGGCCGACGCTGATCATGGCACCGAACAAGACCCTGGCGGCCCAGCTCGCCAATGAGTTCCGCCAGCTGCTGCCCCACAACGCCGTCGAGTACTTCGTCTCCTACTACGACTACTACCAGCCGGAGGCCTACGTCCCGCAGACGGACACCTTCATCGAGAAGGACTCCTCGATCAACGACGAGGTCGAACGCCTCCGCCACTCGGCGACGAACTCCCTGCTCACCCGCCGCGACGTCGTCGTCGTGTCGACCGTGTCCTGCATCTACGGTCTCGGCACCCCCGAGGAGTACGTCGACCGGATGGTCACGCTCAGGCGGGGGCAGGAATGCGATCGCGACGAGCTGCTCAAACGGTTCGTGTCGATGCAGTACGCGCGCAACGACATGGCCTTCACCCGCGGCACCTTCCGGGTGCGGGGCGACACCGTCGAGATCATCCCGCAGTACGAGGAGCTGGCGCTGCGGATCGAGTTCTTCGGCGACGAGATCGAATCCCTCCAGACCCTGCACCCGCTGACGGGTGAGATCATCCGGGACGAGGAGACGCTCCACGTGTTCCCCGCCACCCACTACGTCGCGGGCGAGAACCGGATGGCGCGGGCGATCAGCGAGATCGAGGAGGAGCTCCAGTCCCGGCTCAGCGAGTTCGAGGCCCAGAACAAGCTCCTCGAGGCCCAGCGGCTGAAGATGCGCACGAGCTACGACCTGGAGATGATGGAATCGATGGGATTCACCTCCGGGATCGAGAACTACTCCCGCCACATCGACGGGCGTCCGGCCGGATCCGCGCCCAACTGCCTCCTCGACTACTTCCCGGAGGACTTCCTCCTCGTCATCGACGAATCCCACGTCACCGTGCCCCAGATCGGCGGCATGTACGAAGGGGACATGTCGCGCAAGCGGACCCTGGTCGAGCACGGGTTCCGCCTGCCCAGCGCGATGGACAACCGTCCCCTGAAGTTCGACGAGTTCCGGGAGCGCGTCGGCCAGACGGTGTACCTGTCGGCGACGCCGGGAAACTTCGAACTCGAACGCGCCAACGGCTTCGTCGAGCAGATCATCCGCCCCACCGGCCTCATCGACCCCGAGGTCATCGTCAAACCGACGAAGGGCCAGATCGACGACCTGCTCGACGAGATCAGAACCCGGGTCGAGCGCAACGAACGCGTGCTCGTGACCACGCTGACGAAGAAGATGGCCGAGGACCTCACCGACTACCTGCTCGAACACGACGTGCGGGTGCAGTACCTCCACTCCGACGTCGACACCCTGCGCCGGGTCGAGCTGCTGACCGAGCTGCGCGGCGGTCTGTTCGACGTCCTCGTCGGCATCAACCTGCTCCGGGAGGGACTCGACCTGCCCGAGGTCTCGCTGGTGGCGATCCTCGACGCCGACAAGGAGGGGTTCCTGCGCTCGGCCACCTCGCTCATCCAGACGATCGGGCGTGCCGCCCGCAACATCAACGGCGAGGTCCACATGTACGCCGACACCATCACCCGGTCCATGCGGGAGGCCATCGACGAGACGAACCGACGGCGGGAGAAGCAGAGGAGGCACAACGAGGAGCGCGGGATCGACCCGACGCCGCTGGTCAAGAAGATCGCCGACATCACCGAGCGGCTCCAGCGCGAGGACGCCGACACCCGTGAGCTGCTCACCGAGTTCGACTACGGGAAGGGCAAGCGCGGCTACAACTCGACCCTGACCGACGAACAGCGGCAGTCCGCCGGCACCTCGGGCCTGCGTCCGCCCGCCGCCGACCTGACGGAGCTCATCGAGTCGCTGACGAGCCAGATGCACTCGGCCGCGGCCGAGCTCCAGTTCGAACTCGCCGCCCGCCTCCGCGATGAGCTCTCCGAGCTCAAACAGGAGCTGCGCCAGATGAAGGAGGCAGGCCACGCCTGAGCCCGGTGGGCACCGGTGCGCAGTCCTGCGCGGCGGTGCGACTATACTGGTGGCTGGCGAAAGGGAGTATCCCGTCCATCCGCGCTCGTCACCACGATCCGTCTGAGGATCCGGGCGCGGAGCGCACGCCGCCACCCTCGGGTGGTCACAGCGTGGGAGAGACTTTCGACACGGACACAGCACCGTCACCACGAAAGGCATCCATGGATACCCTGTCCTCCGCCCTCGCCGCCGGCGGCGACGCCGCAGCCGCGAGTCAGTCGGTCATTCCCATGTGGTTCATGATCGGCTCGGGAGTCATCGTCGTCGCGATCCTCATCTTCGACCTCCTCCTCGTCGTCAAACGCCCCCACGTTCCCTCGATGAGGGAGGCCGGCATCTGGGTCGGCTTCTACGTCTTCCTCGCCCTCCTCTTCGCCGGTGCGCTGTTCGCCATCGGCGATGCCCAGCACGGCAGCGAGTTCCTCACCGGCTGGCTGCTCGAGTACTCGCTGAGCATCGACAACCTGTTCGTCTTCATCATCATCATGGGCAGCTTCTCGGTGCCCCGGAAGTACCAGCAGGAAGTCCTGATGGTGGGCATCATCATCGCCATCGTCTTCCGCGGCATCTTCATCATCGCCGGCGCCGCGATCATCAGCGCCTTCGTCGAGGTCTTCTTCCTCTTCGGCATCTTCCTCCTCATCGTCGCCTACCGGCAGGCGTTCAGCGACGACCACGGCGAGGACGCGGAGAACGGACTCATCCGCCTCCTCCGCAAGCGCATCAACGTCGTCGACGAATACCACGGCAACAAGCTGCGGGTGACGATCGAGGACAAGAAGTACTGGACGCCCATGTTCATCGTGTTCCTCGCGATCGGATCCACGGACGTCATGTTCGCCCTCGACTCCATCCCCGCGATCTTCGGTGTGACCCAGAATGCGTTCCTCGTCTTCACCGCGAACGTCTTCGCCCTGATGGGCCTGCGCCAGCTCTACTTCCTCCTCGGCGGTCTCGTCGACAAGCTCGTCTACCTCCACTACGGAATCGCGGCGATCCTCGCCTTCATCGGCGTCAAGCTCGTCATCCACGCCCTCCACGCGACCGACTGGGAGTTCCTGTCCTGGGGCCACTCGATCCCCGAGGTGCCGACGTGGCTGTCGCTGACCTTCATCGTCTTCGCCATGGTGGTGGCGACGATCGCCTCGGTGCTGAAGATGAAGCGCGACGGCGTGTCCTTCCGTGACGTCGGCCCGCAGCAGACGGAGGCATCACACGACTGATCAGGCCGCGAGCCCGCCCCGACGCACCGGTGCTCAGCCCGCCGGCAGCGGACCGAGGGCTCATTCGGCCTTCAGGGGACCGAAGACGGGATTCCAGGCTCGGATCCTCGTCTCCTCGATGACGCCGAGCGAGGCGTACGGATCGCCCTTGAGGTGCTCCGTGACCTCGGCGGCGTCGGCGGCGGCCATGATCAGCAGACCACCCGCCTCCTCGGCGTCGTCGAGGGGCCCCGAGGCCAGGATGATCCCGGACTCGTGGAGCTCGGACTGCCACGACCGGTGCGCGGGACGGTGCGCCATCCGCGTCTGGGTGTCGGGTCCATAAACGTAGTTGACGGCAAAGACCGGCATCGATCCCCTCCGGGGTTGCGACAATAGGATGACATCAGTCTAAACGGAAAGGTCTGTGTATCTGCGTGGTGCGCTTGCAGGAGATCCCGGCGGAGTTCGCCGATGAGGACACGGTCTACGAGGCCTTCGGCCGGTACTGCGAGGAGCTGGGCATTCAACCGTACCCGGCGCAGGACGAGGCCATCCTCTCCATCCTCGCCGGCGACAACACGATCGTCGCCACCCCGACGGGGTCGGGGAAGTCACTCGTCGCCCTGTTCGCGCTCTACCTGTCCTTCACCCGCGGCATCCGCGCCTACTACACGGCCCCGCTCAAGGCCCTGGTCAGCGAGAAGTTCTTCGGCCTCATCGACGCCTTCGGGGCGGAGAACGTCGGTATGATCACCGGCGACTCGACGGTCAACGGCGACGCCCCGATCATCTGCGCGACCGCCGAGATCCTCGCCAACCAGGCCCTGCGCGAAGGCGGACTGCTCGATGTCGGACTCGTCGTGATGGACGAGTTCCACTACTTCGCCGACCCCACCCGCGGCTGGGCCTGGCAGGTCCCGCTGCTCGAGCTGCCGCAGTCGCAGTTCGTCCTGATGTCGGCCACCCTCGGGGACACGACGGAGATCTGCCGCACCATGGAGGACACCACGGGACGCGACAGCTCCGTCGTGACGTCCGCCCAACGGCCGGTTCCCCTCGAGTACGAATACTCGACGGAGACGCTCTCGGACACCCTGCGGGCACTGGTGAGGAACGACAAGGCCCCCGTCTACGTCGTGTCCTTCGCCCAAGCCGCGGCGGTCGACCTGGCCACCGGACTGCTGTCGGTCGACCTCGCCTCCAAGGAGCAGAAGGCCGCGATCGCCGCGGCGCTGGCGGGCTTCCGCTTCGCCAAGGGATTCGGGCAGACTCTGCGCAGACTCCTGCTCCACGGGGTCGGCGTCCACCACGCCGGGATGCTGCCGAAGTACCGCCGGCTGGTCGAGCAGCTCGCGCTCCAGGGGCTCCTCCTCGTCATCTCCGGCACCGACACCCTCGGAGTGGGCATCAACGTCCCCATCCGATCCGTGCTGCTGACCGGGCTGGCGAAGTTCGACGGCCGGAAGATGCGCCGGCTCAGCGTCCGCGAGTTCCAGCAGCTCGCCGGCCGCGCCGGTCGCGCCGGATTCGACACCCGCGGCTACGTCATCGCCCAGGCGCCCGAGCACGTGGTCGAGAACCTGCGCGCCGAGGCCAAGGCGGAGACCGACGGGAAGAAGCGGAAGAAGGTCAAGAAGAAGGCCGCCCCGGCCGGATTCGTCGGCTGGTCGGAGGAGACGTTCACCCGGCTGATCGAATCGGATGCCGAGTCCCTGCGCTCCCGGATGCGCATCGACCACTCGACGATCCTCAACCTCGTCGCCCGGCCCGGATCCGATGTGTCGACGATCAGCGCATTCATCGACAAGACCCACGAGAGCCGGGAGCGGCACCTCGACCTCAAGCTCACCGCCCTGAAGATCGGACGGTCCCTGCGCGAGGCCGGTCTCATCGCCGAGAGGAACGGGCAGCTGGTCCCGACCGCCGACCTCGGTCCCCAGTTCGCCCTCAACCAGCCCCTGGCCCCGTTCGTGCTCGCCGCCCTCGATCTCCTCGACCCCGAGGCCGAGACCCACGCCCTCGACGTCGTCTCCATCGTCGAGGCCGCCACCCCCGTGCCCTTCGCCATCCTCAAGGGACAGCTCGACCGGATCCGACGCGACACCCTGGCCGAGCTCAAGGCCGAAGGCGTCGACTACCAGGACCGGATGGCGATCCTCGACGAGATCGAGGTGCCCAAGCCCCTGGCCGAGATCCTCGAACCGTCCTTCGACCATTTCGTCGAGGCCCACCCGTGGCTGCGGGGCGGCTTCCTCGAACCGAAGTCGATCGTGCGCGACATGCTCGAGCAGGCGATGGGCTTCAGCCAGTTCGTCGGCTACTACTCGCTGGCGCGGGCCGAGGGCAGCCTGCTGCGTTACCTCACCGACGTGTTCCGGGCGCTCACGCACAATGTCCCCGGGGATCGGCGAACCGAGGAGCTGGCCGCCATCATCGAATGGCTGGGGGAGACCATCGCCCGCACGGACTCGAGCCTGCTCGACGAATGGCGGACGCTGCAGGGGCTGAGCCCGTCCGACTTCGCCGACGAGGAGCTGCCGGACCTCGACCGGCCGTTCTCCGAGAACACGAAGGTGTTCACCGCCGAGGTTCGCAACGCCCTGTTCCACCGCGTGCTGCTCGCCGAGCGCGCCGCCTACCAGGAGCTCGGCCGGCTCGACGGCGACAGCGGCTTCGACGCGGCGGCCTGGGAGACCGCGATCGAGGACTTCTACGACGAATACGGGGACCTGCGCATCGACGGGAAGGCCCGGGGCCGGGAATACATCACGATCGAACCGGGTTCACAGGTCTGGACCGTCCGTCAGGTCCTGGCCGATCCCGAGGACAACCGCGACTGGGCGATCGACGCCGAGGTGGATGTCGAGGCCAGTGACCTCGCCGGGGAGATCGTGCTCCGGATCCTCCGGGTCGGGGAGATCGGGTGAGGCGGCCCTCGGGCCGGCCCCGGACAGTCGTTCATGTCAGACCCGCGTAATACAGTGGACAGGTGATGAAAACTAACAGTGGTCAGCGATCGACAGGCGTCTCGCACCTCGACACCCTGTGGGTCAAGGGGGCCCGCGCCCACAACCTCAAGAACGTCGAGATCTCCCTGCCTCGCGACTCCATGGTCGTCTTCACCGGGCTGTCGGGGTCGGGGAAGTCCTCCCTGGCCTTCGACACGATCTTCGCCGAGGGACAGCGGCGCTACGTCGAGTCCCTGTCCTCCTACGCCCGCATGTTCCTGGGCCAGATGGACAAACCGGACGTCGACTTCATCGAAGGGCTGTCCCCGGCGGTGTCGATCGACCAGAAGTCGACCTCGCGCAACCCCCGCTCCACCGTCGGCACCATCACCGAGGTCTACGACTTCCTGCGCCTGCTCTGGGCCCGGATCGGGATCCCGCACTGCCCGGTCTGCGGTGAGGTCATCACCAAGCAGACCCCCCAGCAGATCGTCGACCAGCTGCTCGAACTCGAGGAGCGGACCAAGTTCCTGGTCCTCGCTCCCGTCGTCCGCTCCCGCAAGGGCGAGTTCGTCGACCTGTTCACCGACCTGCAGTCGAAGGGCTTCTCCCGAGCCATCGTCGACGGCGAGCAGGTCAGCCTCAGCGAACCCCCGCAGCTGGACAAGAAGTACAAGCACACCATCTCCGTGGTCGTCGACCGTCTCGTCGCCAAGCCGGGGATGCGCCCCCGGCTGACCGACTCCGTGGAGACCGCGCTGGGACTCTCCGACGGACGCATCGACGTCGACCTCGTCGACTTCGGCGTCGTCCGCACGTTCTCCGAGCACATGTCGTGCCCCAACGAGCACCCGCTCACCGTCGACGAGATCGAACCCCGCACGTTCTCCTTCAACTCCCCGTTCGGCGCCTGCCCCACCTGCGACGGCATCGGCACCCGCCTCCAGGTCGACGAGAGCCTCGTCGTCCCCGACGACGACCTCAGCCTCGGCGAAGGGGCGATCGCGCCGTGGTCGGGCGGGAAGCAGGTGTCGAAGTACTTCAACCGGCTGCTGACCGGGCTCGGCAACGAACTCGGCTTCGACCTGAAGACCCCGTGGAAGGACCTCACCGCGGCCCAGCGCACGGCGATCCTCACCGGCAAGGACTACGAGGTCCACGTCAAGTACAAGAACCGGTTCGGGCGGGAGCGCACCTACTCGACCGGCTTCGAGGGCGTCTACCAGTACATCCAGCGCAAGCACGAGGAGACCGAATCCGACTGGTCCCGGGAGCGCTACGAGTCGTACATGCGCGAGATCCCCTGCGCCAGCTGCCAGGGCACCCGGCTCAAACCGGAGGCCCTGGCCGTCAAGGTGGAGGGGAGGTCCATCGCCGAGGTGGCCGAGCTCGCCCTCGACGAAGCCGCCGAGTTCCTCGGGGGGATGGAGCTGACCGGCCGGGACGCCGCCGTCGCCGAGCAGGTGATGAAGGAGATCAACGCCCGGCTCGGCTTCCTCCTCGACGTCGGTCTCGAGTACCTCAGCCTCAACCGGGCCGCGGGCACCCTCTCCGGCGGGGAGGCGCAGCGCATCCGACTCGCCACGCAGATCGGCTCGGGGCTGGTCGGGGTCCTCTACGTCCTCGACGAACCCTCGATCGGCCTCCACCAGCGCGACAACCGCCGGCTCATCGACACGCTGATCAAACTCCGCGACCTCGGCAACACCCTCATCGTCGTCGAACACGATGAGGACACCATCGCCTCGGCGGACTGGGTCGTCGACATCGGACCCGGCGCGGGCGAGCACGGGGGAGAGGTCATCTACTCCGGCCCCGTGCCCGGGCTGCGCGACGCCGACCGGTCGATCACCGGGGCCTACCTGGCCGGGCGCCGGGCGATCCAGATCCCGACGACGCGGCGCGGGATCGACCGGGAGCGGGTGGTGACGGTGGAGAAGGCGACGGAGAACAACCTCCGCAACGTCACGGTCTCCTTCCCGCTGGGCGTGCTGACCGCGATCACCGGAGTGTCCGGCTCCGGCAAGTCGACCCTGGTCAACGAGATCCTCTACACGCAGATGGCCAACGTCCTCAACGGCGCCTCCCGGGTGCCGGGACGCCACAAACGGGTCACCGGGCTCGACAACCTCGACAAGGTCGTCCACGTCGACCAGTCGCCGATCGGGCGCACCCCCCGTTCCAACCCGGCCACGTACACCGGCGTGTTCGACCATGTCCGCCGCCTGTTCGCCGAGACCGAGTCGGCGAAGGTCCGCGGCTACCAGCCCGGCCGCTTCTCCTTCAACGTCAAGGGCGGCCGGTGCGAGAACTGCAGCGGTGACGGCACGATCAAGATCGAGATGAACTTCCTCCCCGACGTCTACGTCCCCTGTGAGGTCTGCGGCGGGGCGCGGTACAACCGGGAGACCCTGGAGGTGACGTTCAAGGGCAAGACCATCGCCGAGGTGCTCGAGATGCCGATCGAGGAGGCCGCCGACTTCTTCGCGGCCATCCCGGCCATCTCCCGCCACCTCAAGACCCTCGTCGACGTCGGGCTGGGATACGTGCGCCTGGGACAGCCGGCCACGACGCTGTCCGGCGGCGAGGCGCAGCGGGTCAAACTCGCCGCGGAGCTGCAGAAGCGCTCTCGCGGGCGCACCGTCTACGTGCTCGACGAACCGACCACGGGACTGCACTTCGAGGACATCTCCAAGCTCCTCCACGTGCTGCAGGGACTGGTGGACAAGGGCAACACCGTCATCGTCATCGAGCACAACCTCGACGTCATCGCCAACGCCGACCACGTCATCGACCTCGGTCCCGAAGGCGGACGCGGGGGCGGGCAGGTCATCGCCCAGGGGACGCCGGAGGAGGTGGCGGACAACCCGAAGAGCCACACCGGCCGGTTCCTGGGTCAGATGCTCGGCAGAGAGTCCGTCCATGGCTGACCCCGCGAGCTACCGCCCGGCGACGGGCAGCATTCCGACCTCGGCCGGGGTCTACAAGTTCCGCGACCCCGACCGGCGGGTCATCTACGTCGGCAAGGCGAAGAACCTGCGCAACCGGCTCAACTCGTACTTCTCCAACCCGGCGCTGCTGCATCCGCGGACCTCGACCATGGTGCACACGGCGGCCTCGGTCGAATGGACCGTCGTCGACACCGAGGTCGAGGCCCTGCAGCTGGAGTGGACCTGGATCAACGAGTTCAACCCGCGGTTCAACGTCATGTTCCGCGACGACAAGTCCTACCCCTACCTGGCGATCACGATGAACGACGAGGTCCCGCGGGCGTTCATCACCCGCGGGAAGCGCCGGAAGGGGGTCAGGTACTTCGGTCCCTTCGCCCAGGTGTGGGCGATCAGGGACACCCTCGACCTGCTGCTCAAGGCGTTCCCGATGCGCACCTGCACCGCGGGGGTGTTCCGCCGCGCCGAGCGCAGCGGCCGCCCGTGCCTGCTCGGCTACATCGACAAATGCGCCGCCCCCTGCGTGGGCCAGATCAGCGTCGAAGGGCATCGACAGCTCGCCCAGTCCGTCGCCGACTTCATGTCCGGCAACACCGGCCGGTTCATCAGCCACCGGCGCAACGAGATGGCCGCCGCCGCGGCCGAGCTCGACTACGAGCGCGCGGCGCGGCTGCGCGACGAGATCACGGCCCTGCAGAAGGTGCTCGACAAGTCCGCGGTGGTGCTCTCGGTCAACGCCGACTGCGACGTCTTCGCCCTCGTCACCGAGGAGCTCGAGGCCTCCGTCCAGGTCTTCCACGTCCGGCAGGGACGGATCAGGGGGCAGCGCGGATGGATCATCGAACGCTCCGACGACCATGCCCCGCCGGAGCTGACGACCGACTACCTCCGGCAGGCCTACACCGGCCTCGACGCCGACGCCATCCCGCGCGAGATCCTCGTCGACACCCTCCCGGCCGACCAGGAGTCGCTGGAGCGCTGGCTGAGCGAGCAGCGCGGCGCCAAGGTCACCGTCCGGGTGCCCGAGCGGGGGGAGAAGAAGGCCGTGCTCGAGACCGTGGCGAAGAACGCCAAGGAGGCGCTGCTCCAGCACAAGCTCAAACGGTCCTCGGACCTGACGACCCGGAGCACCGCGCTCAAGGAGATCCAGGAGCACCTGGGACTGCCCGAGGCGCCGCTGCGCATCGAGTGCATCGACATCTCCCACACCCAGGGGTCGAACGTCGTGGCCAGCCTCGTCGTGTTCGAGGACGGGCTGGCGAAGAAGCGCGACTACCGTCACTTCGCGATCCACGGGGAGGCGGCCGCCGACGACACGGCCTCGATGTACGACGTCGTGTCCCGCCGGTTCAGCCGCTACCTGCAGGCGCTGAGCGAGGAGGAGCCCGACGAGCGCTTCGGCTACCGGCCCAGCCTGCTCGTCGTCGACGGCGCCGCGCCCCAGGTCGCCGCCGCCACCCGGGCGCTGGCCGACCTGGGAATCGTCGACATCTCCGTGGTCGGTCTCGCCAAGCGCCTCGAGGAGGTGTGGGTGCCCGACGATCCGTTCCCGGTCATCCTGCCGCGCAACTCCGAGGGCCTGTTCCTCATGCAGCGTCTGCGCGATGAGGCCCACCGCTTCGCCATCAGCTACCACCGGTCGAAGCGGTCGAAGGCGATGAC
>JAPSIC010000100.1 GCA_031179165.1 Brevibacterium sp. | reverse complement strand
CCGCTAGCCCGACTTTTCTCACGAGGTGCCGGATCGTCGTTGACACGATGGTCCGGCACCTTTTCTGTTCCCCGGCGGCTTGTGCCCGAACTGTGACCGTGTGCCCGACCGGTGCCGCCGAGACGATGCAGAGTTCACATCCGGCGCCGTCGGGATGAGGTCGCATCGAGGTGGGCGCGGCGGAGGTTCCACGCGGCACGGGCGATGACGCCGGCGACCACCAGGCCTCCGAGGAACCTGAGGCCCGCACCGTCGGCGATGAAGATCAGCACCATCGCGGCGAGCACCGGAACCAGGTGCAGCACCGACCACCGAACACAGCCGAGGAAGCTGGGCATGTCGACGTCCGCGGACTCGGCGACGGATTTGACCATGAAGTTGGGCCCGTTGCCGATGTAGGTGATGGCCCCGCCCATGACGGCGCCAAGTGACACGGAGACGAGGAGCGCCTCGGCGACGCCTGCCACTCGCGGCTCCCCCGGCACCTGGGACGCCATCTCGAAGAACGTCACATAGGTGGGCGCATTGTCGAGGACAGCGGACAGGCCGCCGGTGAGGATGAAGAGGGAGATCTCGTCGAGCGGGAGTTCCGCGGCAGCGTGGCCCAGATACTTCAGTGCGGGCATCATGGTGAGGAAGATGCCGATGAACAGGGCGGCCACCTCGAGGATCGGACTCCACGTGAACTTGTTGAGGGTGAACCGTGCGCCGCGGTCCCCGAACAGGAACGACGAGGCCGCAGCCAGCAGCATGACGGTCTCACGCCACGGCACGTACCCGGCGATGCTCGCATGCCCCTCCTCGATCGCGTGCAGGTCGAGCGAGGGCACGAACGCCACGGCGAGGACGATGATCGCGAGATGGGCCAGGCCACTCGCACCGCGCAGGCCGAGCTTCGTCACGTTCTCCGCGTCCTGGAGGAGAGCTTCCCGCGGTTCCTGCGCGTAGAGCCTCGTGTCGAGGGCGTAGTAGCTGATGAGCAGCAGCCCGTTGACGAACAGCCAGTACGGCCAGAGACCGAACGTCCATTCGAACGGAACCCCGCGCAGCATGCCGAGGAACAGCGGCGGGTCGCCCAGCGGGGTGAGCAGACCACCGCAGTTGGCGACGATGAAGATCGTGTAGACGACGGTGTGCGCCCGATTCCTGCGGTCCTGGTTGGTGTTGAGGATCGGGCGGATGAGCAGCATCGCGGCTCCGGTGGTGCCGATGAATGAGGCGACGACGGCCCCGACGGCGAGGAAGATCGTGTTGTTCCGCGGTGTGGCGCGGATGTCGCCGACGAGGAAGATGCTGCCCGAGGCCACGAACAGGCTGCCGATGAGGACGATGAACTGGACGTACTCGATCAGAGCATGGGTGACCGAGGAGCCCTCTCCGACGAGAGCGAACCACACGGCGATCGGGACCCCGAGGACAAGGGAGACGGAGAGTTTGACGAGATTGCTCTCCCAGATCCTCTCCGTGGCCGGGATCAGCGGCAGGACCGCGATACAGGCCAGCAGAAGCACGAACGGGAGAATCGTCCACCAGGCGACGACCATGCCCACACCCCCTCGTCCCGACCGCGCACCTCCGCGTGATGGCGTCTCACGCGCGCTCACTGCCGACGCGCGGTGTTCTGTGGTGTGCCGCGGTGTGCCGCACCCGCCCTCGGCGCCGACAGCCCCACTCTAAGCCTCGGCGATCGCAGACCGAGGGACGCCACCGACATCCGGCAGGATCGAGTCCGCGGAAATCGCCCGGATTGGGCTTAGACTCGTTCCCACCTGCACAGCCCGGATGCCGCAGCATTCGAGGAACCGACCGAGCAAGGAGGCCCCCATGTCGGAGCACGAGCAGCCGGAGGACACCAGACTGCACGGAATGCAGCGAGTCAGCGGACGGATGATCGGCATCTCGATCGCCGCCGCACTGGGCGGATTCCTGTTCGGCTTCGACACCGCCGTCATCAACGGCGCCGTCGACGCGATGGCCGAGGAGTTCGCCCTCAACCCGGCGATCAAGGGCTTCGCGGTCTCCTCCGCCCTGCTCGCCTGCGCCCTCGGCGCCTGGTTCGCGGGAGGTCTCGCCAACCGATTCGGCCGGCTGCCGGTCATGGTTGTCGCGGCGATCCTCTTCTTCGTCTCCGCGGTCGGGTCGGGGCTGGCGTTCGGCGTCGTCGACCTCATCATCTGGCGGATGATCGGCGGACTCGGCGTCGGAGCGGCATCCGTCATCGCCCCCGCCTACATCGCCGAGGTGTCCCCCGCCCGAGTCCGCGGCAGGCTCGGCTCCCTGCAGCAGCTGGCCATCGTCACCGGCATCTTCGCGGCGCTGCTGTCCAACGCGCTGCTCGCCTCGGTCTCCGGCGGCGCCGCCGACCCGTTCTGGTTCGGTCTCGAGACCTGGCGCTGGATGTTCATGGTCGAAGCGATCCCGGCGCTCGTCTACGGTCTGATGGCCCTGGGCCTGCCGGAGTCGCCGCGGTTCCTCGTCGGCCGCGGCCGGGAGGACGAGGCGGCCAGGGTGCTGCAGCACTTCACGGGAGAGACGAACACCGATCGGCTCATCGAGCGCATCCGCGACTCGATCCAGAGGGAGGATCGGGAGTCCTTCAAGGACCTGATCGGCAACCGCCTGGGTCTCAAGCCCATCGTCTGGATCGGCATCCTCCTGTCCGTGTTCCAGCAGTTCGTCGGCATCAACGTCATCTTCTACTACTCCACGACGCTGTGGAAGTCGGTCGGATTCGACGAATCGAGTGCCCTGCTGACCTCGGTGATCACCTCGGTGACGAACATCGCCGTCACGATCGTCGCCATCCTCCTCGTCGACAAGGTCGGCCGGCGGAAGATGCTGCTCGCCGGGTCCCTGCTCATGGGGGTCTCCCTGGCGATGATGGCGATCGCGTTCTCGTTCGCTCAGCTCGTCACGGCCCCCGACGGGACCACCAGCGCCGAGCTGGGAGCCCCGTGGTCGATCATCGCGCTCATCGCCGCCAACACCTTCGTCGTCGGCTTCGGCGCCACTTGGGGTCCGCTGGTCTGGGTGCTGCTGGGCGAGATGTTCCCCAACCGGATCCGCGCCGGAGCTCTCGCCGTCGCCGCCGCGGCCCAATGGCTCGCCAACTTCTTCATCTCGACGACGTTCCCGGTCTTCTCCGAGATCAGCCTGACCTTCGCCTACGGCTTCTACGCGTTCTTCGCCTTCCTCTCATTCGTCTTCGTCTGGTGGAAGGTTCCGGAGACGAAGGGAGTCGAGCTCGAGGACATGGTCGAGGACTTCTCGTCGCACGGTCGACCCAAGCCTGCGGGAACGGAGTCGGGCGCGACCCGCGACTGAGACGGCGGGGAGCCAGTCCCGGCGTGGAATCGCTGCCGGGGCCAGTCCCGGCGTGGAATCGCTGCCGGGGCCAGTCCCGGCGTGGAACCGTCGGGGGTCAGGTCCTGCCCGGGACCGAGTCGTCGGGGATGTCGTCGTCCTTCTTCAGTCCGATGAGCAGACCGCCGATCGCGAGCACGAAGCATGCGCCCAGTCCCACGGTCAGACCGGGGGCCGCCTGGTAGGCCTGGGCCAGCGCGCGGAAGCCGATGAACCCGACGGTGGAGTAGATGAGCGCCCACAGGGAGCCGCCGAGGACGAGTGCCGGGAGGTAGCGCCGGTAGCTCATCCCGGTGGTGCCGGCGGCGAGGTTGAGCACCGTCTGCACTCCGATCATGAGGAAGCTGAGGACGATGACAGGTGCTCCGTAGCGCTCGATCATCCGTTCGGCCCTCTGGTACTTCGGCCCCGACATGATCTTCTCCACCCGCTCGATCCGCCGCATCCCCCGCCGGGCCAGTCGCCCGAGCAGGAAGGTGCCGCCCGCGCGGGCGAGGATGATGCCGAACAGGATCAGCCAGGTGACGGCGATCGGCAGCGACCAATTCATGGGATTCATCGCCGGTTGTGCCTCATGCTCGGATCCTCTCGCCGTCCCACGCCTCGATTCTAGGCCACCCCACCGGGGCCGAGCCCAGGGCGGGCATCGATATGATCGCAGTGATCCTCACCACTGAGGACGTCATCCGCACCGACGAAAAGGACCTCGCATGACCCGACTGCGCGCCGACGCCACCGCCCTCCTGCCCGAACTCGTCGCCCTTCGCAGGGACCTCCATCGGGAGCCCGAGATCGGTCTCGACCTGCCCGAGACGCAGGCGAAGGTGCTCCGGGCGCTCGACGGTCTGCCCCTGGAGATCACTCTGGGCACCGCGACCACCTCGGTGGTCGCCGTCCTGCGGGGAGCCCACCCGGGACCGGTCGTGCTCCTGCGCGGAGACATGGACGGGCTTCCCGTGGCCGAGGAGACCGGACTCGACTTCGCCGCCGCGAACGGCAACATGCACGCCTGCGGCCATGACCTCCACACCGCCGGCCTGGTCGGCGCGGCGAAGCTCCTGGCCGCCCGGGTCGAGGACCTCCACGGTTCGGTGGTCTTCATGTTCCAGCCCGGTGAGGAGGGCTACAAGGGCGCGAAGGTGATGCTCGACGAGGGCGTCCTCGACGCCGCCGGCGAGCGCCCCATCGCCGCCTACGGCATCCATGTCGCCCCCGGTCCCGCCGGCACATTCAGCATCAAGTCGGGTCCGGCGCTGGCGGGATCGAACACCCTGCACATCACCGTCCACGGCAAGGGCGGCCACGGTTCGCAGCCGCAGACCGCGACCGATCCGGTTCCTGCTCTCCTGGCCATCGCCTCGGAGCTCCAGACCATGGTCACCCGCAGGTTCTCCGTGTTCGATCCGGTCGTGCTCTCGGTGACCCAGCTGCAGGCCGGGGACGCGATCAACGTGATCCCGCCGCAGGCCTCGATGGGAGCCACGGTGCGCACCCTCTCCCCCGAATCGGTCGAGACGATGCTGACCGAGACGAACCGCCTCGCCTCCGGCATCGCCGCCGCCCACGGGTGCACCGCCGAGGTGGACTTCGAGACCCAGTACCCCGTCACGGTCAACACCCCGGATCAGACCGAGTGGGTCACCGGCCAGCTGCGCGGCCTGTTCGGGGAGGAGCGGATCAACCTCGTCGAGCAGCCGCTGATGGGTTCGGAGGACTTCTCCTTCGTCCTCGAGGAGGTGCCGGGCACCTTCTTCTTCCTCCACTGCTCGCCCGACGGCATCGATCCGGCCACCGCGGCGTGGAACCATTCCCCGCACGTGCTCTTCGACGACGCGGTCCTCGCCGATGAGGCGGCGGCGCTCGCGCATCTCGCGCTCACGCGGCTGGCCGGCTGACCTCTTCGGCTCGAGCCGACCCGTGCCTGGCCTTGAGGTCGATCCGGTCGGATCCGCGAACCGGTGAGCGGACCGGATCGACCTCGATCCCGTCGTCACCGGACCGGATCGACCTCGATCCCGGCGGAGCCGGGCGGGGCGGTCCTCAGACCGGGGCGCCGCCGCGACACGCGCTCAGACCAGGGCGCCGCCCAGGTACACCGCGTGCACGCGGTCCTCGATCCCCCGCACATCCTCGGTGCTCAGGTCCCCGTCGGTGACGACGAGGTCGGCGAGCGCCCCTTCGGCCACCCGGCCGACGGAGTCGAGTCCGAGGAGATCGGCGGCGACCGAGGTGCCGGCGGCGAGCGCCTCGGCGGTGGTCATGCCGGTGTCGGCGAGCAGGCTGATCTCCTCGAGGTTCTCCCCGTGCGGGCCGACCCCGGCGTCGGTGCCCATCGCGATCGGCACCCCGGCCTCGTGCGCCCGGGTCATCGACACCAGGTGGTGCTCGACGACGGCATGGGCCTTGGCGACGACCGACGGCGGCAGGGGGAAGCCCGCCTCGGCGGCCTTGATCACTGCCTGCGGCGCCTGCAGCGTCGGCACGAGGAAGGTGCCGTGCTCGAGCATCAGGTCGATGGACTCCTCGTCGAGGTAGATGCCGTGCTCGATCGAGCGCACCCCCGCGCGGACGGCGTTCTTGATCCCCGGCGCACCCTGGGCGTGGGACATGACGTGGGCTCCCTGCGCCGCCGCCTCGGCGACGATGACGGCGATCTCGTCCTGGGTGAACTGGGGATGGCGGGGATCGTCGCGGTGGGAGAGCACTCCCCCGGTGGAGCAGATCTTGATGTGGTCGGCGCCGGCGCGCAGCAGCTCCCGGACCTTGCGCTGGACGCCCTCGAGCCCATCGGCGACCCCCGAGGGGCGGCCCGGGTGCTCGGCGAGCATCGGCACCTGGCTGCCCGAGACCAGGTGGGAGTCCCCGTGACCCCCGGTCTGGGACATGATGTTGACGGCGATCGTCAGGCGCGGACCCCGCACGACTCCGGTGTCGACGGCGACCTTCGCCCCGAGATCGGTCCCGCCCGCGTCGCGGACGGTCGTCACTCCCGCGCGCAGCGTCTTCTCCATGTGGCTGACGGAGTTGTAGAACTGCAGGGAGAAGGGATCGTGGAACGCCGAGGCATTCGCCGCCCCGGTGCTCGTCAGGTGCACATGGCAGTCGATGAACCCGGGCACGACCGTCCGTCCGGTGCAGTCGACGAAGGTGTCGGACGCGTTGTGGGATCCCTGGCCGTCCTCGGCGATCGCGGTGATCAGCTCGCCGTCGACGACGACGTCGCGCAGCCCGGGCAGGAACCGGGTCCCGTCGAAGACCTTGGCATGGGTTAGAACTGTGACCATTGACACCCTCCTCAGCGGTGGACGAAACCGATCCGTGTGACCGGCGTCCCAGGTTCACACCTATCACAGCAGGTCGCACCCGGCATAACCGCAGGCATCGGGGCGTGGAGTTCATCTCCTCGACACCTCGGCCCCGTATCATTCTGGTCGACCGCTGCCTCCTGCTCGGACGCGTTCCGCCGAGCAGCGCACCTTTCGACCCGGAAGCCCTGTGACTGCACACCCGCCGCAATTCCCCGCCGCCGCCCGCCCCCGCCCCGACCGCACCCTCGTCGAGGTGCTCCTCGAGACGACCGGAGCCCATCCCGACCAGCCGGCGATCGACGACGGACGCACGGTGCTCAGCTACCGCGAGCTCCTCGGTGAGATCCGGGACCTGGCCCTGGAGCTGGCGGCAACCGGGATCGGTCCCGGTGACAAGGTCGGGGTGCGCGTCCCCTCCGGTTCGGTCGACCTCTACGTCTCCATCCTCGCGGTCCTCATGCTCGGTGCCGCCTACGTCCCCGTCGACGTCGACGATCCCGAGGAGCGGGCCCGGACCGTGTTCGCCGAGGCGGCCGTGACCGGGGTGATCACCGAGGGCCGGCGGATCGAGTCCCGCACGACCCGGGGTCCGGTGGCCAGGTCCGAGCTGCGGCAGCCGACGCCCGATGATGACTGCTGGGTGATCTTCACCTCCGGTTCGACCGGCACGCCCAAGGGAGTGGCGGTCACCCACCGGTCCGCCGCCGCCTTCGTCGACGCCGAGGCGGCCCTGTTCTGCACCGATGAGCCGCTGGGGCCCGGCGACCGGGTGCTGGCCGGACTGTCCGTGGCCTTCGACGCCAGCTGTGAGGAGATGTGGCTGGCCTGGCGGCACGGCGCCTGCCTGGTGCCCGCCCCGCGCAGCCTGGTGAAGTCGGGAATGGACCTGGGACCGTGGCTGTCCTCCCGGGCGATCACCGTCGTCTCGACCGTGCCGACCCTGGCCGCCCTGTGGCCGGCCGACAGCCTCGACGCCGTGCGCCTGCTCATCTTCGGCGGGGAGGCCTGTCCCCCGGAGCTGGGCCGGCGGCTGCGCGACGAGGGCCGCGAGGTGTGGAACACCTATGGCCCCACCGAGGCGACCGTCGTCGCCTGCGCGGCCCGACTGGACGGCACGGAGCCGGTGCGCATCGGCCTGCCGCTCGACGGCTGGGCGCTGGCCGTCGTCGACGCCCACGGCGTGCCGGTCGGCGCAGGTGAGACGGGTGAGCTGATCATCTCCGGCATCGGGCTGGCCCGGTACCTCGACCCGGTCAAGGACGCCGAGAAGTACGCCCCGATGCCGAGCCTCGGCTGGGAGCGCGCCTACCGCTCCGGCGACCTCGTCGTCAACGACCCCGCCGGGCTGATCTTCGTCGGCCGCGCCGACGAGCAGATCAAGCTCGGCGGCCGCCGGATCGAACTCGGCGAGATCGACGCGGCCCTGCAGTCCCTGCCGGATGTGGAGGGGGCCGCGGCGGCGGTGAAGACGACCCCGGCCGGCACGGACATCCTCGTCGGCTACATCGCCTCCCGCGACCCGAACGCCGGATCCCGGCTGCCGGAGTGGGAGGAGGCGCTGCGGGCCGAACTCCCGGCCGCCCTCGTGCCACGGCTGACGCTCATCGACGAGCTGCCGACGAAGACCTCGGGCAAGGTCGACCGCAACGCGCTGCCCTGGCCGATGGAGACGACCGTGACCGCTGAGGCCGCCGAGGACCTCGACGCCGACGCGGCCTGGATCGCCGAGCAGTGGACGGCGGTCCTCGGGGCCCGGCCGAACCGGGACACGGACTTCTTCACTGCCGGGGGCGGCTCCCTGGCCGCGGCCCAGCTCGTCTCCCGGCTGCGCACCCGGCACCCCAGCGTCACCGTCGGCGACGTCTACTCCCACCCCCGCTTCGGCGCCTTGACCACCCTGTGCCTGGGTGAGGCGGGTGCCGCCGCGGCAGCACGGCCGCGGCGCCGGATCGGGCGCACCTCGAGGGGCATGCAGCTGTTCCAGACCCTGCTCGGAATCCCGGTCCACATCCTCGGCGGGGTCCGGTGGGTCGTCATCGCGATGGTGCTCGCGAATCTCGGCACCCTCCTCGGCGCCCGGCTCCCGTTCACGCCGTGGCCGGTGGTGATCGTGCTGTTCCTCGTCTTCGTCACCGCCTGGGGGCGGATGCTCATCTCGGCCGGGGCCGCGCGGCTCCTCCTGCTCGGGGTCACCCCGGGCGTGTACCCCCGCTCCGGCTGGGTGCACAAGCGGCTGTGGCTGGCCGAGCACATCGCCGACCTCGCCGCCGCCGTCTCGGTGGCGAGCGCCCCGTGGGTGACCTGGTACGCGAAGCTCCTGGGCAACCGGATCGGCCCCGGCGCCGACCTGCACTCGGTGCCCCCGGTGACGGGCCTGCTCACCCTCGCCGAGGGCGCGGCCATCGAGCCCGAGGTCGATCTCAAGGGCTGGTGGGTCGACGGCGACCTGCTCCGCATCGGCACCATCGAGGTCGGTGAGCACGCCACCGTCGGTGCCCGGTCGACCCTGATGCCGGGCACCAGCATCGGCGCGGGAGCGCTGATCGAGGCCGGGTCGGCGGTGACCGGGAAGGTGCGGAAGAACCAGATCCATTCCGGCTCCCCGGCCGTGCGGATCGGCAAGGCGAAGAAGAGCTGGCCCGCCCCACCGGCCCGGCGCAGGCTGCCCTTCCTGTTCTACGCGCTCGGCTCCCAGGTCAACGCCGCCCTGCCGTATCTGGCGGCGGTGCCCGGGCTGGCACTCATGCTCGCCGTCTCCGGCGTCGAGGTCCTCGAGTCGCCGGGGCTCGTCCTCGCCTGGTCGCCGGTCCTCGCCTGCCTGTGGTTCGTCTGCACGGCCCTGCTCATCCTCGTCTCCGTTCGACTGCTGGCGATCGGGATGGAGGAGGGCGAGTTCCCCGTCCGATCCGCCCGCGGCTACCGGGTGTGGGCCACCGAACGACTCCTCGACCTCGCCCGGGACCTGCTCTTCCCCCTCTACGCATCGATGCTCACGCCCTGGTGGCTGCGCCTGCTCGGGGCGAAGGTCGGCCCCGGGACGGAGATCTCCACCCTGGTCTTCGTGCCCAAGATGACGACGATCGCCGCCGGTGCGTTCCTCGCCGACGACACGATGGTCGCCAGCTACGAGCTCGGCCACGGGTGGATGCGCGCCGGCCGGGCCAAGGTCGGCAAACGGGCCTTCCTCGGCAACTCCGGGATCGCCTCCCCCGGGCGCCGGGTGCCGAAGAACGCGCTGGTGGCCGTGCTGTCGACGGCACCGGCCAAGGCGAAGAAGGGCTCCTCCTGGCTCGGCTCTCCCCCGGTCCAGCTGCGCCGGGCCTCCGTCGAGGCGGACGAGGCGCTGACCTACGCTCCGAAGTTCGGCGTCAGGGTCGCCCGCGGCTTCTTCGAGACCCTGCGCATCACCTCGGTGATGGCCGGCGGGGCACTCATCGCCGGCGTCGTGCTGACGATCCAGTTCCTGCTCGGACTGCCCGGCGATGCGGGCGCGCTTGCGGGCGGGCTTGCGGGCGGAAGCGGGTTCGCGGGTGGACTGCCGGGCGATGCGGGCGCGGGCTTCGCGCAGTCGTTCCTGGTTCCCGTCGGGCTGGCGCTGCTCACCTCGGGCATCGTGATGATGGCGGCGGGCGCGGTGGCCGCGGGCATCGCGGTCGCGGCGAAATGGGTGTTCGTCGGCCGCATCTCACCCGGGGAGCATCCCCTGTGGTCCTCGTTCATCTGGCGCAACGAGGTGGCCGACTGCTTCGTCGAGCTCGTCGCCGCACCGTGGTTCACCCGCAACGCGGTCGGCACCCCGGCCATCGTCTGGTACCTGCGGGCGATGGGCGCAAGGGTCGGCCACGGCGTCTGGTGCGAGAGCTACTGGCTGCCCGAGGCGGACCTGGTCGATCTGGGCGACAATTCGACGATCAACCGCGGCTGCGTCGTCCAGACCCACCTCTTCCACGACCGGGTGATGAGCCTCGACGCCGTCGAACTCGAACCCGGGGCGACCCTGGGCCCCAACAGCGTCATCCTGCCCGCCTCGACGCTGGGGACGAATGCAACGGTGGGAGCGACATCGCTGGTGATGCGCGGAGAGTTCGTGCCCGCGCACGCCTACTTCAGCGGCAATCCTGTCATACCCTGGGTGGATGCCCCGGAACTCCCCGACACCGCCGCCGCAGACGCAGACGCACTCGCCCCGGCGGACCAGCATGCCTGATCCCTACACTCCCGGAGCCGGGGATCCGGACCTGCACATCGATCACTACGACCTCGACCTCGACTACCGGATCGGTCCCAACCGGCTCTCGGCCCGGGCACGGCTGACGGGACGGGTGCTCACCGAGACCAAGGCGATCGCCCTCGACCTCACCGGGATGCGGGTGACGAAGGCCAGCGTCAACGGCCGCAAGGTCCGGTTCTCCGCCCGCGGCGGGAAGCTGCGCCTCGTCACCGAGCCCCTGCAGGGCAACCAGCCGGTGCGCATCGACATCGCCTATGTCGGGAACCCGCAGCCGGCGATCGGCGCCTGGGGCGACATCGGATGGGAGGAGCTCGAGGACGGTGTCCTCGTCGCCGGTCAGCCCGTCGGCGCCTCGACCTGGTTCCCCTGCAATGACCACCCGTCGAACAAGGCGACCTACCGGATCAAGGTGCTCACCGAGTCCGAGTACACCGTCGTGTCCAACGGGCGGCTGACCGAGAAGGTGCGCCGTGCCGGTCGCACGGCGTGGACCTATGAATCCGACGTTCCCCTCGCGACCTACCTGGCGACCGTCCAGATCGGGCGCTACCGCCACGGCGGGATCGACGCCGAGGCGGACTCGCCTCTCACTGCAGTCCCCCTGGGCCTCTACGCGGGTCGGCACTGGCACGAGGCGTCGGCGCGGCTGCGGGTGCAGCATTCGATGATGGATCTGTTCGTCGAGCGCTTCGGTCCCTACCCGTTCGAGCGCTATGACGTCGTCGTCACCGACGACGAACTCGACATCCCGCTCGAGTCCCAGCCGCTGTCGGTGCTGGGACCGAACCACCTGGGCCCCGAGTGGGAGGCCGAGCGCCTCATCGCCCACGAGATGGCTCACCAGTGGTTCGGGAACTCCCTGACACCTCGGCGCTGGTCCGACATCTGGCTCAACGAGGGCTTCGCCTGCTATGCCGAATGGCTGTGGTCGGAGGCCAGCGGCCGGCTCAGCGCGGACGCCTGCGCGCGCCGGTGGTGGCAGACTCTGTCGGCCCTGCCCCAGGACATCCTGCTCGGCGATCCCGGCGGGCCGAGCATGTTCGACGACCGCGTGTACAAGCGCGGGGCGCTGTGCCTCCATGACCTGCGCCTCCACCTCGGCGATGAGGTGTTCTTCACGGCGCTGCGGGAGTGGACGACCCAGCACCGGCATGCCTCGGTGGACACGACGGCGTTCGTCGACTGCGTCTCACGCGTCGCGGCCACCGACGTCGCCGAGGTGCTCCGGCCCTGGCTGACCGAGACCGCCCTGCCCGAGCTGGCGGACTCGGCCAGGTAGGTCGGGCGGGCGCTGTGACCGGGCCGGCTCAGCGCGCGAGCCGCCGGACCGGTGATCAGCCGAGCTGGCGGACGAGGATGTCCGAGTCGCCGTTGCGTCCGACGGAGACGAACCCGCGCTTGTGGAAGAGGATGGCGGCGGTGTTGCCGTCCTCGACGGCGAGGCTGACGGCGTGGTGGCCGCTCATCCGAGCCAGCGAGCAGGCCGCTTCGAGGAGCTTGGTGCCGATCCCCTGGGACTGGTATTCGGGCCGAACCGCCACTGCGAGTTCGGGGATGTCGGCGGCGACCCAGCCGAGGCCGGTCGACTCCTCGGTGCTCAGGCGCAGCCAGGCGAGGCCGATGATGTCGCGCTCCCGGCCGCTGGCGGTGGCGTCGTCCGGGGTCGGTCCCGTCTTCGACGCGGACATGGCGCT
>JAPSIC010000225.1:1527-3085 GCA_031179165.1 Brevibacterium sp. | reverse complement strand
GATCCGATCGACGAATCTCGAGGCGACCAGGCGGACGATGACACCGACGATGACCGGGATGAGCACGGTCTGGCAGATCGAGAGGAACATCGACCAGAACGGCACGTTCATGTAGGAGCCGGCCAGCCACAGTGTCAGCAGGGGAGTGAGCACCGGGGCGAGCAGCGTCGACAGGGTCGTGACCGACACGGACAGTGCGGTGTCGCCCTTGGCCAGGTAGGTGACGACGTTCGAGGCGGTACCGCCCGGGGCGCAGCCGACGAGGATGATGCCGACGGCGATCTCGGGCGGCAGCCCGTAGACGGTGACGACGAGCAGACCCAGGACGGGCATCACCACATACTGGGTGAGCACGCCGAGGGCCGCGATCCAGGGTCGCTTGGCGATGCGGGCGAAGTCGGGGAGGGTCAGCGTCAGCCCCATGAGGAACATGACGACGCCGAGGCTCCAGGTGATCGTCGGCGCCAAGGGGGTGAACGTGGCGGGGGAGAAGAATCCGAACACGCCGGCGAGGACGACGAGGACGGGCAGCGCGGTGACGGCGAGGACCGAGGAGCGGTCGCCGGAGGATCGCACGTGGGCAGGGGAGTGGGGAGAGGTCGGTTCTGACATGGGACCAGATTACCCGCCCGTACCGGGATTCAAGACGATTCTCCGGATGCTGAGAAGTGGGGGAGGAGATCGGCACTCGTGTCAAAATGGGGGACATGACGCATAACCTCATCCTGCTGCGCCACGGCGAAAGCGAATGGAACCAGAAGAATCTGTTCACCGGTTGGGTCGATGTGACGCTCACCGACAAGGGTCGGGTCGAAGGTCAGCGGGCCGGGGAGCTCCTCAAGGAGGCCGGACTTCTGCCCGATGTCGTCTACACCTCGCGTCTCAAGCGAGCGATCCTCACCACCCACCTGGCCCTCGAGGCCGCCGATCGGTCATGGATCGACGTCCACCGCAGCTGGCGGCTCAACGAACGCCACTACGGGGCGCTGCAGGGGAAGAACAAGAAGGAGATCCGCGACGAGTTCGGCGAAGAGCAGTTCATGATCTGGCGCCGCTCCTTCGACACCCCGCCTCCGGCGCTCGCCGACAGCTCCGAGTTCTCGCAGGTCGGTGACCCCCGCTACGTCAACCTCGGCGACGCGCTGCCCCGCACCGAATGCCTCGCTGACGTCATCGACCGTCTCCTGCCCTACTGGTACGACGTCCTCGTGCCCGAGTTGCGGGTGGGCAAGAACGTGCTCGTCGCCGCTCACGGCAATTCGCTGCGGGCGCTGGTCAAGCACCTCGACGGCATCTCCGACGCCGACATCACCGGCCTCAACATCCCGACCGGGATCCCGCTGCTCTACGAGCTCAACGAGGAGCTGACCCCGATCAAGCCGGGCGGCACCTACCTCGACGCCGAGGCGGCCGAGGCCGCGATCGGTCAGGTCGCCAACCAGGGGCGCTGAGCACTGCGGCGCTGAGCACCAGGGCCTGACAACCGGTCATCGCGACCAAGAAGTGGGGGGGGGGGGGGCAACAAGGCGGGGCCAGGAGCAGGAGTTGGCGGGCCCGG
>JAPSIC010000225.1:0-1517 GCA_031179165.1 Brevibacterium sp. | reverse complement strand
CAGGCGCGCGGCACTAATGCCGTGCGCCTGCACTTCTTGGTCGCGGCCCTGTTGAGCCAACCGGCGCCGCCTCGCTGCGGAATCCGCCTCACACGGTCCGCGACAGGTGCGGGTCGGGGCTCGTCGAGTCCTCCGCGATCGTCGTCATCGCCTCCCGGAGCATCCCGATCGCCGGCGACGAGGACATCGAGTTGCGCCACACCAGGTAGATGGTGCGGGCGATGCTCGGATCGTCGAGCGGGACGACGGTGACGTCGTCGGGCAGGTGCGGTCGCCCCAGCCGGGGCACCAGCGCCAGGGTGCCGACGGCGCGGACGAACTCGATCTGGGTGTCGTACTCCATCGCCCAGTACTCGATCCGCGGTTCGCTGTGGAGGTCCTCGAACAGCGCCTTGAGCCAGCGGTGGCAGACGGCGTTGCGCGGGGCCGAGACGAAGACCTCGCCGAGCAGATCGCGCCGGGTCACCTCGGTGCAGGTGGCGAGGCGATGATCGCGGTGCATGACGATGTCGGCCCGGTCGACGGCGAGCTGCGCCGTCGTCAGGGTCGGCGGCAGGAAGAACGAGGAGTTGTTCCAGTCGAAGATCAGTGAGGCGTCGATCCGGCCCGCGACGACCATGTCGATGAGCTCCTCGGGCTCCTCCTCGATGTTCGTGACCGTCAGCTCCGGGGCCCGGATCTTCAGCTGCGGCAGGGCCGGGGCGAGCAGGCCGCGGATGCCGGTGGAGAAGCCGCCGACGGTGATCCGACCGCGGGGATCGCCCGAGCGGGCACGGGCGTCGGACTCGAGACCCTCGAGATCCTGCAGGATCGTCGCCCCGCGGCTGCTCAGCTCTCGTCCCATCGGGGTCAGCGCGATCCCGCGGCCGGTGCGTTCGGTCACCGGAGCCCCGAGGTAGCGGGAGAGCTTCTGCAGCTGGTGGCTGACGGCGGCGGGAGTGTAGCCGAGTGAGTCGGCGGTGGCGGTGACGGACCCGCAGGAGTCGAGGACCACGAGGGTGCGGAGGGCGACGACGTCGATCATCAAATCATTCTAACGAGACTATTGCTTTTTGTTCAATGGAAATTTGATGCTCGACCTGGAATCCTAGACACCATGCGTCCTGTGCACATCGGTCTGGCCCTCCTCGTCGTCCTCCTCTGGGGAGTCAACTTCATCTTCATCGACTTCGGGCTCCGGGACTGGCCACCCCTGCTGCTCGTCGCCGCCCGCTTCGTGCTGGTGGTGTTCCCGGCGATCTTCTTCGTCAGGTTCCCGCGCGGCTCCTTCGGCCGGATCCTGCTCATCGGGCTCTTCATGTCCGCGGCCCAGTTCGCGCTGCTCTACACGGCGATGTTCCTCGGGCTGCCGGCAGGCCTCGCGTCGATCGTCATCCAGATCCAGGCGGCATTCACCGTCATCGTCGCCGCGGTCTTCCTCCGCGAGTTCCCCCGACGGCGTCAGGTCGTCGGCATCCTCATCGGCATCACCGGGCTGACCGTGATCGGGTTCAGCCTGCAGGCCGACGTTCCGGTCC
>JAPSIC010000099.1 GCA_031179165.1 Brevibacterium sp. | reverse complement strand
CGAGGAGGAGGCTCCTCGTCCCGACGACGGTGAATCGAACAGTGGGGATGCGGCCCCGCCCCTGGACCCGAGCCCGGCGCCGCACACCGTCCACGAACGCGGAGCCCTGGCATCGGACCATCCCCAGGAGACCCGACCGCCGGTGAGCGCCGAGGATCGCCTCGACCCCCAGCGCGCCCCGCTGCCGCACTTCGAGACCCGGGCCGAGCGCAAGAGATACCTCCGCGAGCACGGACTGTCCGCCCGCGGTGACCTGTCCACCGGAGCGATCCCGGTGATCGCGGGCCCGGACGAGCACAGCGACGAACCGGCCGCACACGAATCGTACGACACCGCCGGGTTCGGGGGAGCGACCGAGGAGGTGGCCGCGCGGGACTTCGAGGCTCCCGTGACCCCGGACTCCGCACCCAGGCCCACTCCCGTCGACTCACCGCGGCCCGCGGCATCGCCGCAGGCTGTCGAGGCACCGAAGACTGACGAGGAGCCGACTGCTCCACCCGTGCCGCCGGTGCGGCGGGCAGAGTCGGCAGCGCCGGCACCGACCCAGTCGCCTGCAGGAGCCGACACCGACGACACGGCCGCGGGCGGCACTGCCTCGGCCGACGCTGCTCCGGGCGACGCAGCGGCGGGTGACACGGTCCCGGGCGACACGGACCCGTCCGACACGGCCTCGGGCGACGGTGGCGCGGCGAAGCCGCGACCGCGGGCGAGGCGGATGCCGATCGTGCAGCCGCCGACGACCGCAGGAGTGCGCGTCGTCACCGCCGCCTCGGCGAAGGTCCCGGAACCGGAGTCGAGCGACTCCCGCGCCGCCGGGAAGGGCGAGCCGACCGCCGCGGACGGCGGCGGGCACTCAGGATCGGCCGCCGACTCCCGGGCGACAGGACGGGACACCCCGAATTCCGCCGACACGGACGCAGCCTGTGCCGACGCGGGTGCGGACGCAGCCGACGCCGCCGGTGCGGACGCAGCCGCCCGGGCGATGGCGGCCAATCCCGAGACCCGCCCGATGGACGCCGTGCCCGAGGCCTGGGCGCTGCCGAATCCCGACTACGAGGATGAGGAGACGGAGAACCCTCCGGGCACCCGGGTCCGCGCCGCCGCGGTGACCGGCAACGACGGTCAGATCCTTGTCGGCGAGGAACCATCCAAAGTACCGTTCATAGTGCTCGGCGTCGCCGCTCTGGTGGCGATCGGCCTCATCGTCGTAGCACTCGTGATGCTGCTCTAGAACCCACGAAAGGATCTTGTGAGCGAGATCGAAGAATCAACCCGACTGCTGAGAACCGCCGCTGTCGCGGCGGACGACAAACTCGGCTCCGACCTGGTCGCACTCGACGTCAGCGCCACCCTCTACATCACCGATGCGTTCCTCATCATCTCGGCGGAGAACGAGCGGCAGATCTCGGCCATCGTCGACGCCGTCGAAGAGGCACTGCAGAAGACCCACGGCCGCAAGCCGCTGCGACGCGAGGGCCGAGGAGGCGGCGACTGGGTGCTGCTCGATTTCGGCGACATCGTCGTCCACGTCTTCTCCGCCGAACAGCGTGAGTACTACGCCCTCGAACGCCTGTGGAAGGACTGCCCGGTCATCGACCTGCAGCTGCCCGCCCGCAGCGACGACCCCCAGTGACGAAGACCGTCATCTTCTGGCGCCACGGCCAGACCGACTACAACGTCGAACGGCGCTTCCAGGGTCAGTCGGACATCCCCCTCAACGATCTGGGCCACCGGCAGGCCGAGGCGGCCGCCGCCTACCTCAGCGAGCTGGCCCCCGAGGTCGTCGTCTCCTCGGACCTGTCCCGCGCCGCCGTCACGGCCGACCACCTCGCCGCCCGGCTCGGGCTCACCGTGACCCGGGACCGGCGTCTGCGGGAGAGCGCCTTCGGCGAATGGGAGGGCCTGACCCGCGACGAGATCCTCGAGACCTGGGCGGAGGAGCTCCACGACTGGGTCGCCGGCGCCGACACGCGCCCGCCCGGGGGAGAGTCGCGCAGCGAATCCGGGCGGCGCGTCGCCGATGCCATCACCGAGATCGTCCGAGACTCCGACGCCGCGACGATCGCCATCGTCGCTCACGGAGCGGTGCTGCGAGCCGCCGCCGAGATCCTGCTCGACATGAGCGGATCCGGCCGGCTGGCGGTCCTCGGCAACTGCGGCCACGGCGAGTTCGGCTGCACGGGCGGCAACTGGGTCCTGCGCAGCTGGGGCACCCGCCCCGAGAAGTGAGGACTCCGCACTCGGCCGAGCGAGGTCACCGCCGGCGGGCGTGGACCGAACGGATCATCTCGATCAGCGCCCGGGCGGAATCATCCCAGTCGAACCGCTTCGCCTGCTCGAGGCCGGCCAGCGACTGCGTCATCCAGAGATCCGGATCGGTCAGCGCCCCGATCGCAGCCGCGGCCGCTGCGGGGTCCTCGGGGTCGAAGTAGACGGCCGCGTCCCCGGCGATCTCGTGGAAGATCGGGATGTCGGAGACGGCCACCGGCACTCCCTGGGCCATCGCCTCGATCACCGGAAGCCCGAATCCCTCCTCCTTCGACGCCGTGACCAGGGCCGTCGCACCTGCGAGCAGCTGCGCGTACTCGTCCTCGCTGACCCCGCGATGGAACACCACCCTGGCGCGGTCGGGGATGAGCGCGCGCAGCTGCGCCTCCCGCCGCCCATCGATGCGGCTGGCCAGGTGCAGCGTCCACCCCGGCAGGTGCTCCAGGGCGCGGATCAGCGTCTCGACGTTCTTGTACGGCAGGAACGCCCCCATGTAGACCACCGACTTCGCCTCATGCCGGGTCACGTTCCGCGGACCTGCGGCGGTCACCTCGGCGGCGTTGGACACGACGGAGACCGGCTTGACGGTCAGGGCATGGTCGGCGATGAGGTCCTTCGTCGTCGCGCTCACCGCCGCCACGGCGTCCGCGCGGTCGAGCAGGAGACGCTGCGGCGCGTAGCTGAGGTGGTAGAGGCGCCAGAGCAGGCGCAGGGCGGCGGGAAGATCGCCCGGCGGCTGCGGATGCGAGTAGTAGATGAGGTCGTGGACGGTGAGGATGAGTCCGTAGCGGCGACCGGCGGACCCCATCACCTGCATCGTGGAGAACACGACATCCGCGCCCAGGGCGTTGAGCCTGCCGGCGATGAACAGCTCCGCCGGAGAGGTGGGATCGTTGAGCCTGACCCATCTGCAGTCGGGCAGCAGCTCCAGCTGAGCCTCGTCATGGATGATCGCCGTGACCTCGATGTCGGAGTCGGAGGCCTCGGTGGCCGCGAGCAGTGCGGCGAGGAGGCAGGATCCGTAGCGGGAGATGCCGTCGTGCTGAGTGGTGCGGGTGAATCGGGCGTCGAAGAAGACCTTGATGGGCCCGGGTCGGTGAGGGGCGTCTGAGGTTTTGCTCATGGAACTCCGAGTCGATAGTCTGAACACTCGATAGGCGCACGCCGTGACGAAGGGCCAGTGAGTGAAGGAACCAGCACCTGCGTCCGAAGCCCGGGAGCTTCGGCCGTGATCGTTACGATTATCGCACTTGCCGCTCTCGTCGCCCTCACTCCGTTCCTCACCCGGCTCATGGGCCGCAGCAGCGGCTGGGTGCTGGGACTCGCCTACCTGGCCGTGGCCGGGCTCTTCACCCCCACCGCCGCCGAGGTGATGGCCGACGGTGCACCCGAGCAGTCCTTCGACTGGATCCCGTCCCTGGGCGTCGAACTCGCCCTGCGGGCCGATGGCCTCGGAGTCATCTTCACCTACATCACCCTCGTCATCGGTGCCGTGGTCTTCTTCTACTCAACCGGCTACCTGCCCTCCGGGCCGAACACGAGCTTCTACTGGCTGATGGTGATCTTCACCTTCTCCATGGTCGTGCTCGTCCTCAGCAACGACCTGCTCGTCCTCTTCGTGTGCTGGGAGCTGACGTCGATGGCGTCGTTCTTCCTCATCGCCCGCTCCGGCTCCCCGGGCCAGGGTCCGGCCCTGCGCACGATGCTGATGACCTTCATCGGCGGTCTCACCCTCCTCGTCGCCACCGGGGTGACGATCGCGGCAACCGGCACGACGAACCTGCACGCGGCGCTGACCTCCGAGGTCTGGTCGCAGTCGCCGGCGGTCACGACGCTGGTCGCGATCCTCGTGGCCGTGTCCGGGATGACCAAGTCCGCCCAGTTCCCGTTCCACTCCTGGCTGCCCGACGCCATGGCCGCCGCCACCCCGGTCTCGGCCTATCTCCACGCCGCGGCGGTGGTCAAGGCCGGAATCTTCCTCATGCTCCGGTTCTCCCCGGCCTTCCACGACGTCGCGATCTGGAACACGATCCTCATCGTCTCCGGTCTCATCACCGCCTGCATCGGCGGCTGGTTCGCCCTCAACCAGCACGACCTCAAGAAGCTGATGGCCTACTCGACCGTCTCGCAGCTCGGTCTCATCACCGCGGCGATCGGAGTCGGCACGGAAGCCGCGATCGCCGCCGCCACCCTCCACGTCATCGCCCACGCCCTGTTCAAGTCGGGGCTGTTCATGATGGTCGGCGTCGTCGACCACCTCGCCGGCACCCGGGAGCTGACCCGGATCCCGCGACTGCTCGGGGCGGCGCCCGGGGCCTTCACGGTGATGATCGTCGGCTGCGCCTCGATGGCAGGGGTCCCCCCGCTGTTCGGCTTCGTGTCGAAGGAATCGATCTTCACCGCCCTGACCGGCGCCCCCGGAGCCGAGTGGGTCGGCTGGCTCGCCCTCGCCGTCGCCGCCGGCGCCTCCGTGCTCACCTTCGCCTACTGCGCCAAGAGCGTCTGGGGAGCGTTCATCGACGGGAAGCGGGTCGAGCGCGGCGAACTCGGCCACGGCTCGCCCGCCATGCTCATCTTCGCCGGGCTGCCCATCATCGCCTCGGTGCCGCTGAGCTTCCTGCTCTTCCTCTTCGACCACCCGCTCGACCGGGCGGTCGCCGCGGCCGTCCCGGCGGCGACCTCGCACGTGCACCTGTCCCTGTGGCACGGGCTGACCGTCGAACTCATCGCCTCCCTGCTCATCATCGGCATCGGCGTCGTCATCATCGTCAACCGGTCGAAGGTGTTCGCGTTCTTCCACCGCGCCTGCCTGAAGTTCGACGGCGCCGACGTCATCGAGACGATCGAGGCGGGACTCCACCGCCTCGGCTCCGGGCTCGGCGTGTTCGTGCGCCCGATGAATGCCGGCCCCTACGTCGCGATCTCGCTCGGCGGCCTGGCCCTGCTCACCTTCGCCTCGGTGCCGGCGATCGTCCCCGAGCTGCCTCCGGTGCAGGCGAATCTGTCGCGCCCGATCGACGGCGTGCTGCTCGTGCTCATCACCGTCGCCGTGCTGGTCGTCTGCGTCTCCCACTCCCGCCTGACCACGGTCGTGGCGCTGTCCGCCGTCGGCATCCTCGCCACGGTGCAGATCCTCGCCCTCGGCGCCCCCGACGTCACCCTGACCCAGCTGCTGGTCGAGGCGATGACGATCATCGTCATCATGCTCGTGCTGCAGAAGCTGCCCCGCTCGTTCTGGCGCTACCCCAAGCGCGTGCAGAGCACCCGGATCATCTTCGCGGTCTGCGTCGGCGCGGCCGTCACCCTGCTCACCTTCGTCCTCAACGGGCGCCGCGAACGCTCCGACCTGGCCATGTACTACATCGACAAGGCCCCCGACATCAGCGGCGGCAGCAACATCGTCAACACGATCCTCGTCGAGTTCCGAGCGCTGGACACCCTGGGCGAGCTGACCGTCCTCGGCATGGCCGGCATCGCCATCGTGGCGGTGATGTCGACGGTCAAGGACAAGTTCCTCGACCCGCCGGCGGAGAACATCCCGGAACCGCCGCGGCGGGCCTGGGTGGCGATCCGTCCCAAGGGCACCACGGCCTACCGGGCCGTCCACGAATCCTGGCCCAACGTCATCCCGCAGCAGCTGACGATCAAGGTCCTCGGCCCGCTGCTGATCATCTCCTCGGCCCTGATCTTCTGGCGCGGTCACAACGAGCCCGGCGGCGGGTTCATCGCCGCCCTGGTCGGATCGGCCGTCATCGGGCTGCTCTACATGTCGACGGCCAAGGACCGGGCGATCGGGCATCCGCGCGCCCCGCTCTACCTCATCGGCGGCGGTGTCGGCATCGCCGTCGCGACCGGGTTCATCGGCCTGATCTTCGCCGGATCGTTCCTCGAGCCGCTCCACGGCTACATCCTCGGCCAGCACTTCACCACCTCGCTGATCTTCGACGTCGGCGTCTACCTCGCCGTGCTCGGGCTCATCCTGCTGTCGTTCAACCTGCTCGGCGTCTCCGATTCCGCGGCGACCCCGGCCGGCGACGACGTGCTCACCAATGGGATCATCCGCCGCGACGTCGAGCGCACCCGGGAACGCGCCGATGAGCTCATCTACGGCGAGCTCATCGGGCCGATGGATGCGATCAGGGGAGAGCGGCCCGCGCAGAAGTGGCGGGTGCGCCACCGCGTCGAGGACGAGAAGGTGTCATGGCGCTCGACCCACATGCTCCATGGCGACCCGCCGCGGGACCCGGTCCGGTCCGCGGCCGGAGCCGATGACGGCTTCTCCCCGGAAGCCCAGCCGATCGACCAGCAGGAGGGACCGCGATGATCCTCGCGCTCACCATCGGCGTCCTCACCGCGGGCGGGGTGTACCTCATGCTGCAGCGGTCCATGGTCCGCGCCGTGTTCGGACTCACCCTCGTCTCGCACGCGGCGAACTTCATCCTCCTCTCCGCCGGCGTCGGGGCCTGGCGGGTGGAGCCGCTGAGCAATCGGGGCGACCAGAGCATGGCCGCCGACCCGCTGCCGCAGGCCTTCGTCCTGACCGCGATCGTCATCACCCTGGCGGTGACGATCTTCATGCTCTCCCTGGCCGTGCTCGGCCACGACGATGACCAGAAGCGCGCTCCCGAGACGGGGGAGGTCCGCGAATCGTGAATTCCGCCTACCTGCTCCTCCTCATCGGGATCCCGCTCCTGGCCTCGGCGCTGAGCGTGCTCATCACCTCCCGCACCCTCGATCGGGTGCTGCTGCTGGCCGCGCCCGCCTTCGTCGGTCTGTTCGGTGCCGCACTGCTCGTCATCCACCGCGATGAGCCGGTCATCGCCCACTCGGTGGGCGGGTTCGTCCCCGGCCTGGCGATCCCGTTCGTCTCCGACACCTTCACGGCCCTGATGCTCGTGCTCACCTCGCTGACGGCGGTGGTCAGCTGCATCTTCCTCATCAGCACCGGGGAGGATCAGTACCGCTTCGTGCCGGCGCTCATCCTGATGATGCTCACCGGCGTCTACGGTGCGCTGCTGACGGGGGACCTGTTCAACTACTTCGTGTTCATCGAGGTCATGGTGCTGCCGGCCTACGCCCTGGTCGCGGTCACCGGGACCTGGCGACGCCTCGGCGTGGGCCGGATGTACGTCGTGGTCAATCTGCTCACCTCGACGTTCCTGCTCATCGGGGTCGGCTTCGTCTACGGCGCCGCCGGCAGCGTCAATCTGGCGATCCTCGCCCAGATGGGCACTCCGACAGGACAGTCGGCCCTGGCCATCGGGATCGTCCTGTTCTCTCTGCTGATCAAGGCCGGGGGAGCGCCCTTCCACGGGTGGCTGGTGCGCAGTTATCCGAACACCTCGGCTGGCATGATGGCCCTGTTCACCGGTCTGCATTCGAAGGTGGCGCTCTACGCGGTCTACCGCGTCTACACGACCGTCTACGGCGAACCCGCCCCGTGGGCCGCGGTCATCGTCATCATCGCCGTCGTCAGCATCCTGCTGGGATCGCTGTCGGGCTTCGGCCAGAACCGGGTCCGCAACGTCTTCGCCTTCCAGATGACCGCCGGAGTCGGCCACATCCTCCTCGGTGTCGCGCTGGTGACCTCCGCGGCGCTGAGCGCCGGTGCCTTCTACCTCGTTCACCACATGATCACGATGTGCGGGCTCCTCCTCGTCATCGGGGCGGTCGAGCAGACCTACGGCACCGGGTCGTTCAAGAAGCTGTCGGGCCTGGCCGGTCGGGAGAGGTGGGCGACGGTCCTGATGGTCCTCGGCCTGTTCTCGCTCATCGGTCTGCCGCCGACCTCCGGACTGTGGGGGAAGGTGGGGCTGATCACCGCCGCCACCCAGTTCGGCACCACCGCCGGCTGGTGGCTGGTGGCCACGATCGTCCTCGGCTCGCTGATCAGCCTGCTCGCCCTGCAGCGCACCTGGCGGAACACGTTCTGGGGTCAGCCGATGCAGTCCTACCGGCCGGATTCGGCCGAGACGGGCCGCGCCCCGGCCGCACCGCTCACCGCTGATGTCAGGGTCCCCGCGAAGCTGCTCATCCCGGGCACGATCCTGATCGGGCTGTCCGTGGCGATCTTCCTCCAGCCCGAAGTCCTGCTCGAGATCACCGGCCGTGCCGCGGCGGGCCTGCTCGACCACCATGCCTATGTGGAGGCGGTGACCGTCCCATGATGCGGATCCTGCACGGAATCTCCTACGTCTGCTACATCACCTGGGCGATCATCACCGGATCGTACACGGTGGCGGTGCGGCTCTTCCGGGTCGGCAAGCCCTACGCGCGGCCGATGATCGTCGAAGTCCCGCTGCGCTGCGCGACCGACCTGGAGGTCACCCTGTTCGCCTCATCGATCACCATCACCCCGGGAACCCTGGTCGCCGCGATCGCCGCCGGCACCTCGACGAGCCCTCCGGTGCTGTTCGTCCACGCCCTGTTCGAGGAGTCCGAGGAGTCCGCGCTCGAAGGCCTCTACGACATGGAGTCGCGCCTGCTGGCGATGACCCGGGGCCGAGCCCCGGTGTCGGCGGCCAGGGACGCCGTCGGAGTCGAGCACTCGGCCCGCGCGGAGCGTGCCTCGGACCACGCCGCCGACGGTGAGCGGGAGGAGCAGCCATGAACGTCGTCGTGTCCATCTGCATCGGCATCCTCGCCGTCGCCATCATCGTCGGACTGATCCGAGTGCTCACCGCCAAGGACATGGGCTCACGGGCCGTCGTCGGCGACCTCGTCTACTTCTCGGCCATCGGGATGCTCACCTTCATCGGCATGCAGGTGTCGTCGTCGATCGTCCTCGACGGGATCTTCCTGGCCTCGATGGTGGGGATCCTCGCCACCATCGCCCTGTCCCGGATCCTCACCAGGGGGTACCGCTGATGAACGATGTCCTCGCCACGACTCTCGTCGGGATCTTCGGGATCCTGGGCTCCCTGATCGTCCTCGCCTCGGCGCTGGCCATGTTCAAGGTCAGGGACGCACTCTCGCGCATCAACGTGTTCTCTCCCGCCACCGGTCTGGGCATGCCCCTGATCGTCATCGCGGCCTACGTCTGGACGCTCGACGATCGAGGATTCGACTGGCCCTCGCTGTTCATCGCGATCGTCGCGGTGCTGTGCCTGATCATCGTCTCCTCGGTGGCCAGCAACACCCTGTCGCGGTCGAGCGTGCTCTCGGGGCAGCCCATCCACCGCAAGACCTCGCCCAATCGGCTGGCGAAGCCGCCGGCGGGCGTCGTCGACGAGGACCCCGACGCCCCCGCCGGGGGCGCAGACGAGACGGCCGGTCGGTCCTGACCCGTCGTCAGTCCCGGCCCGTCGTGCGCATCGTGATGTTGATCCTGCCTCCGCCGAGGTGACCGATCCGGGCGTGCGCCGGCGCCGTGTCCGGGACGATGCCCTTGACGCCGTGGAAGGCGAAGCGGGCGGGACCGCCGAAGACGAAGGCGTCGCCGGTGGCGAGCCGGATGTCCTCAAAGGGCCGATTGCGGTTCTCCGTGTTCCCGAACCGGAACAGGCAGGTGTCGCCGAGGGACAGTGAGACGACCGGCGCGGGATCGGCCTCGTCCTTGTCCTGGTGCATCCCCATCTTCGCGTGCTCGTCGTAGACGTTGACGAGGGCGACGTCGGGGCAGTAGGCGTCGGCGTCGAAGCCCCACGCCCGCGCGTCCTCCCGGGAGACCACCTCGGCGGTGGCGGAGATGACCGTGCGGCCCAGCCGGGTCATCCACTCGGGGAAGGGCAGCACCCGCTCCCGGTTGACGTCGACCGCTTCGCGGTCGTAGCGGCCCGGGCGCCAATGCCAGCCGAGGCCGATGGTCTTCACGCTCATCGGGTGACCGGCGATCACGGTCGAATGGGCCGGGACGGGGCCGGACTGCCAGACCTCGAACTGGCGGAGCAGCCAGGACTGAGCCGCCTCGTCGAGGAAGCCGGGCAGCCAGACGGCCCCAGGACGGATCACCCGTGGCCGGCGGTCGAAGGCCTCATCGGCGAACAGCGCATCCATGGGCGTCTCGAGGCTCGCGGTCCGTGCTGCTCAGAGCTCGCCGACCGGGACCGATTCGTCCTGCAGGCGGGCCGGGTCGACGGTCTTGCCGACCAGTGCGCGCAGTTCGTCGCCGCAGTCCCAGACGTTGACGTTCATGGCCGCGCTGACCCTGCCGTGCCTGGTCCAGAACACGATGAACTCGCCGCCGGACCGGTCCCCGCGGATGACGACCTCATCATCGGGTGCCGAGCGGCCGACGTATTCCATGCCGAGGTCGAACTGGTCGGTGTAGAAGTACGGCTGCCAGTCGTAGCTGCGCTCCTCGCCGCGAATCGTCGCGGCGGCGAGACCGGCCTGGCGCACGGCGTTGTCCCAGTGCTCGACGCGCAGCCGCTCGCCGAGCAGCGTGTTCGGCGCGTTCGCGATGTCGCCGATGGCGAGGATGTCCGGGTCGCTGGAGACGAGGCGGTCGTCGACGACGACGCCGTTGTCGAGGTCGAGTCCGGCCGCCTCTGCCAGCGCGGTCGCGGGGCTCGCTCCGATCCCGATGACGACGAGATCGGCGGGAATCGAGCCGTTGTCCGTCTCCACCCCGGACACGGTCCCGGCTCCGGAGAAACCGGTGGTCTGCGCGTCCGTGCGGAAGACGACGCCGTTCGCGGCGTGGAGCTCCTCGAAATGGCGGCCCATCTCCTCGCCCAGGGCCGCCTTGAGCGGGGGAGCGGAGCGGAGCAGGACGGTGACCTCGGCTCCGTTGGCCCTGGCCGCGGCTGCGACCTCGAGGCCGATCCAGCCGCCGCCGATGATGACGACGTTCCTGCCGTCGCCGAACTGGGCGCGGATCGCCTCGGCATCGTCGGCATCGCGGAGGGTGACGACGTTGTCGAGGGCGGACCCGGGCAGGTCGAGCGTGTTCGGGATCGACCCGGTGGCGAGGACGAGCTTCTCGTAACTGAGGGTCTCGCCGCTGCCGAGCTCGACGGTGTGGGCCGCGGCGTCGACGTCGGTGGCATCGGTGCCGAAGAAGGTCGTGATGTCATTCTCGGCGTACCAGCCCTCGTCCTCGAGTCCGAGGGCCGTGGGATCGGCGCCCTCGACGAGGACCTTCTTCGACAGGTCCGGGCGGTGATAGGGCGGAAGGGATTCGGAGCCGATGAGGGCGATGGGCCTGTCGTAGCCCTGCTCGCGGAGCTCCTTGACGACGTGACCGCCGCCGATGCCTGCTCCGATGACAACTGTCCCGAATTCCTGCGCCATTGCATGCCTCCATGTCGATTGGGTTTCCTCAAGACTGGACCGAGGCCGCAGGCGAGTCAAACGGGTGTCGCTTCGTGACATGGGGCGGGGGCGGGCGGTGATTTTGAGATTTTCCCGCCCGCGGGTTTAAAGTGAGAGCTGTCAGGGGCTATAGCTCAGTTGGTAGAGCGCTTCGTTCGCAATGAAGAGGTCAGGGGTTCGATTCCCCTTAGCTCCACCCATGGCAGAGAACCGTGCCCCGCTGTTTCGCGGTACGCGGTTCTCTCATCATCCGGCTTGACTCAGACCGGGACCGGCACCGCCAGCAGACCGGGGACGCGCTCCCGTCCCGAGACCGGGCGGCAGAACTCGATGGCGTCGATCGCGATCGACTCGCCGTTCTCACCCGAGACGTACTCGCCGCCGGCCGGTCCGGTCGCGGCGGCGATGTCGATGCGGTGAATCCAGGAGTCGCGGGTCAGAACGGTGTGGAGTCACGAGGCAGTGAGCGGGCTCACCTCCGAAGCCGAGGCAGGCTGGCGAATGAATCCTGCGGCTATGCCCACGAAGGTGAGGCCCCACAGCGACACGGCCAGATCCGGTCGCTCGCCGGTGGTCACGGCGAAGGGGAACATGAAGAGGAACGGGTAGGCGCCCATGGCCAGCGGCGTGAAACGCGCCCAGCCCTTCCACCGCGATTCCCGCACGGCTGCGATGCCGGCAATCGTCATGCCGACTGCCGTCCCCAGGGCCGCGATCGGCAGCAGCACAAATTCCTGTTCGTATCCGCGGATGAGCAAGGCGACCTCGGCGGCGATGAAGACGATTCGGGCCACCATCGCGAGGTAGAGCCCCGCGCGAGCCCAGTGCGATCCGCCGACAACTCCCCGATGCAGCAGCCCGGCCAGGCCGACCAGCACCAGCACGTGCGCGAGTATGAACACCGAGGCCATCAGGTAGAACTCGCGGGTTCCGTCGGCGGCACCCAGTCCGGTCAGCCCATTGGCGATCCAGATGATCCCTGCGAGCCCCAGGGCCGCAGCATACAGCGTGTCCGTCCTTCGCATGACTCCTCCATTCGATATAGCGTCACTATAATCGGTATACTCCTCATCTACTGAATAATCAATGGCTACACTTGAGTGAATGGCTGCGAATACATTTTCGAACTATCGTCAGCGCCAGGCTCAGATGACGCGCGAGCGCATCGTCGCCGCCGCACGTCGGCTGATGAGTGAACGTGGATGGTCGGGCGCGACGGTGGAGTCCATCGC
>JAPSIC010000224.1 GCA_031179165.1 Brevibacterium sp. | reverse complement strand
AGCTCATCCCCGCCCCGGATTGGATGACCATGATGCCGAGCAGGGCCAGCAGCGCGAGCGCCGCCAGGGCGACCAGTCGGCCCAGTTGGTTCCGCGTCGCCCCGGACACCAGCAGCCGGGAGCCGAAGCGCAGGCTCGCCGCCCCCGGCCCGACCCACAGCACCAGGGCCCCGGCGGCTCCGGCGGCCCACACCGACCACTGCTCCGAGTACCCGCCCGGGACGATCCCGGCGACGTCGAGGCGAGTGAGCACGAGGGTGGCGACGCCGGCGATCGCCGGCAGGATGAACGACGCCACCGAGGTGGCGACCGAGGCGAGGAGCGCCCCCGGTACCGAGGCGACCGACCGCAGCCGGCCCCCGCCGCCGTCGATACGGTGCCTCTGCATCTTGCGGTCCAGTCGGGTCGCGGTCCGCGCGAAGACCGACCACAGGAGTGAGAAGCCGCAGATGATCAGGGGGCTCAGCGGCATGAGCACGACGGCCAGCACGATGAGACCGAAGACCACCCAGCCGCCCGTGCGCACTCGTCGCTGCGGGCTCGGCTGCCAGTCGGGACCCGGTTGGGGCAGCGGCGATCCCTGCTGGTGAGGTCCCGGCTGATGGGGTCCCTGCGGCTGTGGTCCCTGTGGGTACGGACTCTGCTGGTGCGGGCGCTGCTGCAGGCCCTGCTGGTGGGACCCCTGCGGGTACCCCGGCAGCGGTCCCTGCCGCAGGGAGGACTGACCCATCGGCCCGGCCGTCTGCCCGTGCCGGGCGTCCGGCCCCGATCCGGGCCAGGCCTGGCCGCCGGGCCCTGCGGGTCGGGTACCGGCGGGTGTGCCGGAACCTGCGGCTCCCGCAGCGTATCCGCCCTGGAAGGTGGTGGGCTGGGCGGCCGCCCGACCACCCTGCGCGTGGTGGTGGAGCCGCGGATCCTGACCGCCGTAGGTCTGCGCGCCCGGATTCGGACCCGGGTAGTCCCCGCGCAGGGAGCCGCGTCCGGCGGCCCCGAGTCCGGCCACCCCGCCGGCGGCCCCCGCCGCTCCAGCGCCGGCGACGGCCCCCGCCGCACCGGCACGGAACGCTCCACCGGATCCCGCTTTGTCCGCCGGGACGGCGGGCATGACGGCGGTGCCGCTGTTCGTCCGGGCCGGACCGCCGATCCCGTCGGCCAGCGATCCCGAGCCGAGCTGCGGGAGACGACCGGACTCGATGTCGACGAGCGCGTCGAGGATCATCTGCCCGCTCGGCCGGCGTTCGGGTTTCGGATCGAGGCAGGCCCGCAGCAGCGGGATGAAGTTCGGCGGTGCTCCCTCGAGGTCGTACTTGCCCATCGCGACCCGGCCGAGCACCGCCTCCAGCGGTCCCGAGCCATAGGGATTGCGACCGGTCGCGGCGAACGCCATCGTCGCCGCCCACCCCCACCAGTCGGTCTTCTCGCTCGAGGGCTTCCCGTCGGCGATCTCCGGCGACAGGTACCCGGGCGTGCCCATGACCAGCCCCGTCGCGGTGACGCGGACCTCGTCGGCGACCTGGGCGATGCCGAAATCGATGACCATCGGCTCGCCGTCCATGATCATCACGTTGGCGGGTTTGAGGTCACGGTGGATGACTCCGGACTCGTGGACGGCGTTGAGCGCATCGAGGAGGGCATGGCCGAAGTGGACGAGCTCGTCCTCGGCGAAGGGGCCGTTCTCCCGCACGTCGTCGGACAGGGTCTGGCCGTCGACGAACTCGGTGATGATGAAGGGCTGGTCGGCGTCGAGTTCGGCGTCGAGGACCTCGGCAATGCGGGGGTGCCGGATGCGGCGCAGAGTCCGGACCTCGCGGGCCAGGCGCTTCCGGGCGGTCTCGTCGCCGGCGATGTGCGGATGCAGGACCTTGACGGCGACGGGGTTGTTCCCGCCGTCGACTCCGAGGTACACGACACCCATCCCGCCCGAACCGAGCTCCTCGATGAGGCGGTATCCTCCCAAATCCTGAACCATCACGCGTCCCAGCGTAGTCGAGCGAGTAGAGTTCTATTCCAAGGACCATTTCAAGAGGAGGCGCAGATGAACACCGTCAACTCTGCCGAGCCCGCCAGCACACCCGCCTATGGCGACAGCGAATTCGTCGTCGTCGCGAACCGCCTTCCGGTCGATCGCGACACCAGCGACAGTGAGTCCGAATGGCGCACCTCACCAGGGGGTCTGGTGACTGCGGTGGCTCCGGTGATGAAGGCTCACGCGGGTGCCTGGATCGGCTGGACCGGAGTCGCCGACGTCGACTTCGACCCCTTCACGATCGACGGGATGCATCTGATCCCGGTCACGCTCAGCAGCACTGACGTGTCCAGGTATTACGAAGGATTCTCCAACGCAACCCTGTGGCCGCTCTACCACGATGTCATCGTCACCCCGGAGTACCACCGGAAGTGGTGGGAGGCCTATGTGCGGGTCAATGAGCGCTTCGCGCAGAGGGTCACCGAGGTGGCCGCGGAGGGTGCGACCGTGTGGATCCACGACTACCAGCTTCAGTTGGTGCCGCAGATGGTGCGCGAACGACGCCCGGACCTGGCGATCGGCTTCTTCAACCACATCCCCTTCCCTCCCTACGAGCTCTTCGCCCAGCTGCCCTGGCGCGACCACATCCTCAAGGGCCTCCTCGGCGCGGACCTGATCGGATTCCAGCGCCCCGCCGACGCCGCGAACTTCCGCCGCGCCGTGCGCGGGCGCCTCAACTACATGACCAAGGGATCGACCGTCGCGGTGCCCGCCGCGGATCAGCTGCCCGCACACATCGTGCGGGCAGAGGCGTTCCCGATCTCCATCGACACCCCGTTCCTCGAGGAGCTCGCTCAGGATCCGAAGATCATCGATCGCGCCAAGCAGATCCGGCAGGAGGTCGGCAATCCGAAGGTCGTCATGCTCGGCGTCGACCGCATGGACTACACCAAGGGCATCCGGCACCGGCTCAAGGCCTTCGGGGAGCTGTTGGCCGAGCACAAGCTCAAGGTCGAGGACGTCGTCCTGATCCAGATCGCCACTCCCTCCCGCGAACGCCTCGAGCAGTACCGGATCATCCGCCACGACGTCGAGCTCGCCGTCGGACGGATCAACGGCGAGCAGGAGGACGTGGGCGACATCGCCGTCTACTACCTCCACCACTCCTATCC
>JAPSIC010000098.1 GCA_031179165.1 Brevibacterium sp. | reverse complement strand
CCTGGGTTGGGGTCCCGCGATTCCGGCAGCAGCAGCATCGCCGCGGGGATGAAGACGGCGATGAGCGGCAGGTTGATGAAGAAGACGGAGCTCCAGTGGAAGTGCTCGAGCAGCATTCCGCCGACGATGGGGCCGAGTGCCGCGCCGCCGCTGAACATCGCCGCCCAGGTCGCGATCGCGACGCGGCGGTCCTTGTCGTCGAGGAAGATGTTGCGGATCAGCGACAGGGTCGAGGGCATCAGGGTCGCGCCGAAGACGCCGAGCAGGGCGCGGGCGAGGATGAGCATCTCCGCCGAGGTGGAGAATGCGGCCAGCAGCGAGGCGAGGCCGAATCCGCAGGCGCCGATGAGGAGGAGCCGGCGGCGGCCGAAGCGGTCGCCGATGCTGCCCATCGCGACGAGCAGGCCCGCGAGCATGAGGGCGTAGATGTCGACGATCCAGAGGAGTTGGGTGCCGGTGGGATGCAGCCCGGTGCTGATGGCCGGTATCGCGAATCCCAAGACAGTGTTGTCGATCGAAATCAGCAGAACAGGAATCATCAGCACAGCCAGGCCAGCCCATTCGCGCCGGCCGGCGCGCTGTCGTGGTGTCTGTGTTGTGAACATGTCACTACTATACCGTCTGGTCGGTACAGTTGAGAAGTCCGCGAGCCGTTCGCGCGTGATTGCACAGGGAAGTTTCAGCTAGGCTTCCCGATATGGCTCGCAAGTCCACCGGCACCAAAGAGAAGCTCCTCGACGCATTCGAATCACTGCTCGACGAGCACGGCACCGCGGGCGCGACCCTCGATGCCGTGGCGGCCAAGGCCGGGGTGTCGAAAGGCGGACTGCTCTATCACTTCCGGTCGAAGGCAGAACTTGTCAACGGCTGCCTCGATCGACTCCGCGGTCTCGTCGACGAGGACATCGAGTTGATGAAGGCCGCCGAGGCGGGCCCTCACATCTACTACCTCGAGACCTCCGCGGAGATCGGCACTCCCCTCGACCGCAGCCTGGTCGCGACCACCCGGCTGGCCCATGAGTACGCCGAGGCCAAGGACGCTCTGCGGGACACCCGGCGGGCCTGGCTCGAGGTCCTCAACGCCCACCTCGGCGATATCCAGCTGGCGCAGACGATCCAGCTCATCGGCGACGGCATGTACCTCGAGGAGAACGTCGGCTCCTCCAGCGACGAGGCTCTCGCCAGCGTGAAGAACGTGCTCACCCGGCTGGGGCTGTAGAGATAGGCCGAATTGGATCTCGAAAGGCGCCGCGCCTAGGGAGAGCACCTCTGCGTGAACCGGCGCCGCGGCCAGGACGGGCGCCTCGGCGTGGACCGGCGACTCGACGCGGAAGTCCGATTCGGCATGAAAGAACGAGCACCGGCACACGCCGACTCGTGCGCGACCTCCTGAGGACATCGTCCCGCCCGAGCAGACCGCCAGTAGCACCCTATATTTCGCGTCAATGGCCGATCGAGGTCATTCTGGTCTGACCTCCCCTAGGGAAATCAGACCAAAACGACCTCGATCCGCTGATTCCTGCCGAGTTCAACTCGTGCACGACCGGCTGGGGAAGAATCCGCGACCTGGGTGCTCATGCGTTGTGGACCACGCACGAGTTTCCCCAGGCGAAAGCTGCTCCATTCAGAACTCGATCCGCTTCAATGACCATCACGAGTATGCCCACTCAGCTGCAATGGGAGTTCCGCGACTTTCCGGTTCTGTTCGCGGCGAAGAGAAGCGCGGAGCTCGGCATCACGCCGCACGCCCTGTTCAAGACTCAGCGATATCCGGTGGTCCTGCCCGGGATCCGCATGGACAGAGAGACGCTGACTCGATATCCGGTTCCGCAGTGGGCCGACTGGGACTGGATGCGGAACGCTCAGAGGCTGCGAGCGGCAGCGTTGAAGAAGCCGGGCATCGTGGGCGCCCATGCCACCGCTGCGCAGCTGTATGGCTGGCCACTCCCCCGACGCCTGTTGAGCTCTACCCTGCACGTGGCCAGCGACGACAAGAACGCCCGACTCCGCCTGCGGAACGTCACCTTCCATCGCACCATCCACTTCTCGACTCGGAACTGGTTCGGCCTGCCCCTCCTCGATGCCGCCGACGTGATCATCGGCCTCGGTGCCGAACTGTCGCTGCCGGAACTGATCCGCTTGGGCGACGCGGCGGTCGGGAACTGGCACGGCCCTCCTCAGATCACCCTGGCAGAACTCAAAGCCCAGATCGAAGAGCGTCCTCAGATCCAAGCCCGGTCGCGCCTGCTCGCCGGATTGGAGCTTGTGCGCGAGACTGTCGATTCTCCGGCCGAGACCGATCTGCGTCTGTGGTTGAAGTCGGTCGGTCTCCCCGAACCGGTCGTGCACCCGTCGATCTACTCCGAGCTGCTCGGTCGTGATGTGGAGCCGGATCTCGGGTATCCCGAAGCACACCTCGCCCTCGAATACGAAGGCGAGCATCATCTGCTCTCGCGTAGGCAATGGGCGCACGACATCGAAAGAGATGAGGCCCTCCGCGAAGAGGGATGGGTGGTCCTCCGGGTCACCAGCAAGACGGACCACCACCGGCTCGAACAGAAGATCCGCCATCACCTGAGGCGACGGTGACCACTTCGAGCTGCCTGCGACGTACTCCAAAAGTTCCCTCGACCCGCGCAACCTACCCAAACCGGTCGTCCGCTCGTCCTACCACCCGGATCGAGGTCACTTTGGTCTGCTCCTCCACGATGGCATCAGACCAAAGTGACCTCGATCTGCGCGTTGCCGGGATACCAGGCGCCAATCGTGTGACCTCGATCTGCGCGCTACCTGGATACCAGACGTCAATCCGAGGAACCGGTCCGGTCAGGCTCCTCGCTGTTGATGGTGTGGGCGGCGTCGAACGCCTGCCCGAGTTCGAGCTTGTCCTCGCTGTGTTCTCGGCGACGACGATCTGCCTCGCCCCGACGAGGGCGTCCTAGTGGATCCTGATCACGCACCGACCCGGTCGGCGATGCCGGCCAGTGTGTCCGTGTAGGCACCGGGCGCTGTGATCAGGGGGTCGAATCCGCGGTCGATGTAGGCCTGGTGCTCGACACCGAGCTGTGCCGCAGGGATCCAGTCGTGCCAGAGGTGGGCGGACACGTGCAGCAGGTCGGTCGGTTTGGCATCGAGCTGGTCGAACAGATACCTGAACGCCGCCTTGTGAGGCTTGTATGCCTGCGCCTGCTCGGCGGTGAGAACGCGGTACAGCTCCACGCCCAGCCTGTCCGAGTTCTTCCTCACCAGACGATCGCAGTGATTCGTGAGCACCACCAGCGGGTACTTGGCGGCGAGCCTCTGCAGCGGCTCGACGACATCATCGTGGGGTCCCCACGAGCTCAGCGCGTCGATGAGCCTGTCGACATCGGACTGTCTGAACTGGATGCGCCACTCATTGCAGGACAGCTGCCAGGCGTCGCGGATGATGACGGGGTAGTCCCGGTATCGTCCGATGATCTCGTTCTCGCGATGGTTTCGGAAGGTCACCACGAATTTCTCGGCATCCTCGGGCGACAGCCGATCGGCGACCAGATTCAGCGCTTCGGTCGTCCATTCCAGCTTGATCAGCGTCCCCATCATGTCGAAGGTGATGAATCTGGGTGTCAGGGTCTCATTCATGTGTCTGCTCCGTTCGTGTGCCGGTGTGGGAGTCGATTGGGGAGAAGATGATCGATTTCGGCGCGCTCAGCTCCTGCATCGCGAACTTCACGCCTTCGCGTCCGACGCCGGAGCGGCCGAAGCTGCCGAAGGGCATCGAGTCGATGCGGAAGTCCGAGGACTCGTTGATGAGGACCGTCCCGGCCCTGAGCCTGTCGGCCAGGGACAGGCAGAGGCCGATGTCGGCGCTGAACACACCGACCTGCATCGGCTGTCCCCCGGAGTGGATGCGATCGGGCAGGGTCCTCCAGTCGTCGTAGGCCACGATGCTCATGACAGGCGCGAAGCACTCCTCCTGGAACACGGCCGTGGTCTCGTCGACGGAGGTGAGGATCGTGGGGTCGACGAATCTTCCTCTGGCCACTCCCCCGGTTCGCACCTCGGCCCCCTGCCGTTCCGCCTCAGCGATCCGCTCGAGGAAGGACCGCACCGCGGCGTCACTGACCATCGGTCCCACCTCGGTGCCGGGGTCGAACTTCGTCCCCACCCTCAGCCGTTCGGTCTGGCGCAGCGCCAGCGGGAGCACGGCGTCGATGATCGACTCGTGCACATAGACCCGTTGGACCGAGATGCAGTTCTGCCCCGCCGCGCTGAAGGCGCCCGCGACACAGGCGGTGACGGCGGCGTCGAGGTTCGCATCCGGGGCGACGACCACGGCGTTGTTGCCGCCGAGTTCCAGCAGCACCTTCCGACCGTTCGCCTGAGCCGAGATCGAATTCCCGACCCTCTCCCCGCCGGTGAATGTCAGCACGTCGACTCCGTCGTGCTCGACCAGGGCCCGGCCGGTCGTCGAGTCGCCGGGGAGGACGGCCAGCCTGCCTGCCGGCACCCCCGCTCCGTGCAGGATCACAGCGAGCAGGAGTGCACTGAAAGGGGTCTGTTCGGCGGGTTTGACGATCACGGCGTTCCCAGCCGCCAGGGCCGGACCGATCTTGTGGGCGACGAGGTTGAGGGGATCGTTGAAGGGGGTGATGGCGCCGACGACTCCCAGCGGGCAGCGCTCGAAGTACCCGCTGCGTCGGCTGCCTCGTGCCGTCGAGGACAGGTTGAGCGTCTCCCCGGTGTGGGTGTCGATGGCGCGCGCCGACAGCTTCAGTGTGTGCACCGCCCGCTGCACCTCTTGGCGGGCCTCGGTGATCGTCTTGATCCCCTCGGCCGCGAGGATGAGGGCCGCGTCGTCACTGAGTGCCTCGAGCTCCGACGCCGCGCCGAGCAGCGCCTCCTGCCTCTGCCAGGGCTCCCACGGGGAGTCGAGGGATCGTCGCGCGCACTCCACCGCGGAGGCGACCCCGGCAGACGAGACGTTGTCGACCGTGCCGATGAGCTGCCCGGTCTCGACCTCGTGGACGCCGAGCGGGGAGGTGACCTGGGTGATGTCTCCGCCGACGAAGGCCCCGCCCGGGATCAGATTCCTGATGGAGTCGGCAACCACACGGACGACCTCGGTGCCGGCGTCGAGTTCTGCTGTCAGCATCGTCATCCATCCCTACCTGACCGTGTCGATGACCTTGGCGGCGCCACCGATGAAGGGCAGGAACCAGGGCCAGCCGAAGTGGCCCGGCACGGCTGGGAACGCGAGATCGTCCCAGAGGTTGCGGTCGGTCTCACCGAGGATCAGGCGGGCCATCTCCCGTCCGTTGTGGGCGGCCATCTGGACCCCGTGGCCGCTGTAGCCGAGCGAGTAGTGGATTCCGTCCCGCTTCCCCGAATGGACCATCTGATCCATCATGAGATCGACCAGACCTCCCCAGCAGTAGTCGATTCGGGCCTGGCGGAGGTAGGGGAAAACCTCGGAGATCGCCTGTTTGAGGATCTGGGCGCTCTTGACGTCCGAGCGAGGATTGGACATCGCGAATCGCGCCCGCCCTCCGAACAGCAGCCGGTTGTCGGGGGTGATCCTGAAGTAATAGGTGAGCATCTTCGAATCGGAGGCCTGGCGTCTGTTCGGCAGGATCCGGTTGACCTGGTCCTCGCTGAGGGGTTCGGTCACGACGATGAAGCTGCCGACGGGAATCACCCGGCGCTGGAGCCAGCCGAAGGGCTGCTGGGTGTAGCCGCTGGTGCCGACGAGCACCTCTGTGGCCGAGACCTTTCCCCGTGTCGTCTGGATGATCCTCTGCGGAGAGTTCTTCCCCTCGATGCCGATGACCTCGGCGTCCTCGCACACGACCACCCCCGCTGCCACGGCGGCGCGGAGGAGACCGTTGACGAACTTCTGCGGGTGCAAGCCGGCTCCGCGTGGATCGACCATGCCGCCCTGATAGGCGGTCGAACCGAGCTCGGTCTGGATCGAGTCCTTGTCGAGGACCGTCAGCTCGGGGTAGTCGGGGATCTCCCTCAGCAGCTCCGCCGTCTTCTCGAGACCCTCCTGGTGGGAGGGACGGTAGGCCAGTGACAGCTTTCCGTGGCGTTCGAAGTCGCAGTCGATCGAGTGCTCGTCGACGAGTTCTTCGATCGTGTTGATGGCGCGGTCGTATTCGAGGAACATCTCGAAGGCGCGGTCCTTGCCGTACCTCTGGACCGCCGAGCCCAGGCCGACGGCCAGTCCCGTGGTCGCCATCCCGCCGTTGCGTCCCGATGCTCCCCAGCCGATGGTGTTCTTCTCGAGAAGAGCGACGGATGCCCCCTTCTTCGCCAGTTCCAGCGCGGCCGACAGGCCGGTGAATCCCCCGCCGACGACGGCGACGTCAACCTGCGGCGGCACTGGCGTGCGGCGGAAGTCGTCGACCGCAGTCGCTGTGTCATGCCAGTAGCTGATGAGCTTCATCAGATGCCCAGCATCGAGTTGACCTCGTCCAGCGAGGACACGGTGTGGTAGTTGTAGGCACGCGCATGCGGGTCGAATCCGCGGTCGAGGCAGACCTTGTTGACGAAGCCGAGATCCTCTGCCGGCATCAGGTCGTACCTGGTGTGCGATGACACGTGGAGGAAGTCCTCCGGTCGGGCGCCGAGGGTCTCGAGCATGTATTCGAAGGCCTGGTACCGCGGCTTGTAGGCCTGCGCCTGCTCCGCGGTCAGCACCGCGTGGAAGTCGGCGCCGAGGTGCTGGACCGACTTGTCGAGGTGGTAGTCGTCGGCGTTGGAGAGGATGACCAGCCGGTAGTTCTTGCCCATCGTCGTCAGGGGTTCGACGATTCCGTCGTTGGCGCCCCAGGAGGCGACTGCCTCACCGAGCTTCTCCCCGGCCTCGGGAGTGGATTCGATCCCGAATCGTCGACATGCCCGGTCGTAGGAGTTCTGCAGGAGGGTGTTGTAGGGAAGGTAGTCCCCGAGGACCGCGTCGTACCGGTACTTGCTGAAGTAATACGTGAACCTGGAGAACTGCGCGTCGTCGAGCTGCCCCGCGGTCAGCTCCCGGGCGGTGTCATTCATCTGCCAGTTGATCAGGGTGCCGTAGTTGTCGAACGAGACGTATTCGGGGCGGATCTGGAACTGAGCCACTTCTTCCTCCATGGATGAGCGCTGTCTATTGAGTGATCTGGCTCACTGGAAACCAGTGATTGTGGTGAGCGTAGCAGTGGTTTTCCAGGTTGTCGACCGTCGCCCGTCGCTGGTTGACATGTGGTCTGCGTCACTTTACGCTGACTCCATCGCCCGTCACGAGGAATGGTGGAACCCACGATGTTCGAAGCCGAGCTCAATCGCGAAACCGTTGGACAACAGGTCGTCCAGTCCCTGCGCAATGCGATCATCACCGGAGCCCTGGGTGAAGGAGAGACGCTGACGGAATCGGCGCTGTCGAAGCAGCTGGGAACGTCCCGGTCGCCGATCCGGGAGGCGATGCAGCAGCTGCGCAGGGAGGGACTCATCGTCTCCGGCCCGAACCGCACGATGGTCGTCGTCTCACTCGACGCCGAGGATGTGGAGGAGCTCTACGAGTACCGCCTCGTGCTCGAGCGATTCGCCATCGGGAAGGTCTGCCGGATGAGTCCGGACGATCGCGGAGAGGTCGTGACCCAGCTGGAGAAGGTCCTCGAGGAGATGCGCTCGGCGATCGCCGCCGGCGACGACTTCGCCATCTCCACGGTCGACCTCGCCTTCCACAACACGTTGATCGAAGCCGGGCGCAACCGGCGGCTGAGCCAGACCTATCGCGGGCTCAGCGTCGAATTCAAGATGCTCATCAATCGCCTCGAGACCTACCGCCCCTCGGGCGAAGAGCTCATCGATGACCACCGGGCGTTCGTGGACGCGATCAGGGACGGCGACGAAGTCCGTGCCGCAGCGCTCATCGAAGCGCACCTTCACTCCGCCGCCGACAACCTCAGGCAGTCGAGCGTCGACGCGCCCGTCACGAACTGACAACTCGCAGTCAATCAAGGAGGAACACAATGAAGTGCAGGACTCTGCTGATCAGTGCAATATCGCTCGGATTGGTCGCCAGTCTCACGGCATGCGATCCCGAGGCCAATGCCACCAAGAAGGACAACGAGGACTCCCATCAGCTCGCCGACGACGCCATGGACGTGTCGAATGTCGAAGTGGATGAGGAAGCGGTGGCCCTGCTCCCCGACGAGGTCAAGGATCGCGGCACACTGAGATCCGCCCTTGACCTCCACTACCCTCCGACGAGCTTCAAGAACGCGGGCAGCAATGAGGCGCTGGGCTTCAATCCTGACTTCACCCGGCTGCTCGGTGCTCGGCTCGGACTCGACGTGGAGTTCAGCAACGTCACCTTCGACACCATCATCACCGGCATCGAGGCGGGCAGATACGACATCAGCGCGCACAATTTCACCGCGACCCCCGAACGCCTCGAAGCGGTCGACATGGTGAGCTACTGGAATTCCGGGTCCTCGCTGGTGGTGCTGGCCGGCAACCCCGAGAACCTCGATGCCAACGACCTCTCGCTGTGCGGGAAGACGGTGGCCGTGCACAAGGGCAGCACCCAGGCCGACAAGCATCTGCCCGACATCAATGACAAGTGCGAAGAGGCCGGTGAGGCCCCGGCCGACGATGTGCTCCTGCCCGAGGTGCAGAGCTCGCTGACCCAGCTGGTGTCCAAGCGGATCGATGCGGTGTTCGCGGACACGCCCCAGCTCGCCTGGGCGGCCGCCGAGCAGCCTGATGAGTTCGAGCTCCTCACCCCGCAGTACAAGAAGAAGGACGGGAACAACGTCGTCTCCCTCGCGCTGCCCAAGGATTCGGAACTCACCGAGGCGGTCGAAGTCGCCTCCCGCAACCTCGTCGGAACCGAGCACTACACCGAAGCGCTGTCGAGGTGGGGGCTGGAATCGGGAGCGATCGACCCCTCCGAAGTCGCGAAGCAGTGATTCCGGATGCCAACTCAACAGGTGAACTCCATGGCCCAGCATCCCGCTGACCTCATGGAGTCGATCAACAAACCGAGGATCACCCGCAAGACCAAGACCGAGAAGACCGCGTGGATCGTCCTCGCCGTCGTCGCGGTCCTGATCGTGCACACCCTGATCTCCAACCCGAACTTCGAATGGGCCACGGTGGGGCGCTACTTCTTCGGCTTCCCCGTCCTCAAGGGCCTGCTCCTCACCATCATCCTGACCATCGTCTCGATGGCCCTGGGCACGCTGATCGGCCTGGTGCTCGCGGTGCTCAAGATCATGAACATCACCCCGATCACGATTCTCGTCGACCTCTACCTGACGTTCTTCCGCGGAACCCCGATCCTGGTCCAGCTGATCTTCTGGTTCAACATCGCCGCGCTGTTCCCCGACCTGTTCCTGGGGATACCGTTCACGGACATCGGTTGGGGAATCAACGTCAACGCGATCATGACTCCCCTGGTCGCCGCCGTGATCGGGTTGTCGCTCAACGAAGGGGCCTACACCGCCGAGAACATCCGCGGCGGCTTCCTCTCGGTGGGCAAGGGTCAGCTCGAGGCGGCCGACTCCCTCGGCTTCAGCGAATGGACCAAGATCACCCGGATCATCATTCCGCAGTCGCTGCCGACCATCATCCCGGCCACGGGCAACCGACTGATCGGAATGTTCAAGGAGACGACCCTGGTCAGCGTGCTCGGGGTGGCCGATCTGCTGCAGAGCGTGCAGCTCATCTATTCGCGCAACTACGAAACCATTCCCCTGCTCATCGTCGCATGCCTGTGGTACCTCATCATCACACTCGCCCTGAGCTATCCCCAGAAGAAGATCGAGGACCGGTACTCGAAGCACAAGAACTCCGGCGGCAAAGTGACAGCGACCACCGAAGGGGTGAAGCTCGGATGATCAGTGACACGGCAGTGGAGAGCGACACGGCAGTTGAGACGCAGAGGGGTCTGGTCGAGATCTACTCGACGACCAAATCCTTCCATGGCAACACCGTGCTCAAGGACGTCTCGGTGTGCGTGAAGCCCGGCAGCGTCACCGCGCTCATCGGTCCGAGCGGGTCGGGGAAGTCGACGCTGCTGCGATGCATCAACGGGCTCGAACCGATCGACTCCGGGGTTCTCAAGGTCAATGGGGAGCATGTGGGCGTGGTCGAGCGCAGCGACGGCTTCTACTCGCTCAACCGGAAGAAGCGGGCGCTCCAACGGGTCTCGGTCGGTCTGGTGTTCCAGCATTTCAACCTCTTCGACAACTTCACAGCCCTGGAGAACGTCGCCATCGCCCCGATGCAGGTGCTCAAGCGCTCGAAGTCCGAGGCGTACGAGACCGCTCGCAGCTACCTGGATCGCGTCGGCATGCTCGAGCGGGCCGACCATTACCCCTCGCAGCTCTCTGGAGGTCAGCAACAGCGGGTCGCGATCGCCCGGTGCCTGGCGATGAAGCCCGATGTGCTGCTCTTCGATGAGCCGACCAGCGCGCTCGACCCGGAGCTCGTCGGCGAGGTGCTCGATGTGATCCGCAAGGTCTCGGCCTCGGGGAAGACCATGGTCCTGTCCACCCACGAGATCGGATTCGCCCGACAGATCGCCGATCAGGTGGTGTTCCTCGACGAGGGGCGGGTCTGCGAGGCGGGCCCGGTCGAGCAGGTCCTCGACAATCCGCGGGAGGCGCGGACGCAGAAGTTCCTGGAGAGGGTGTTCGGATGAGCAGGGACACGGACATCGTCGTCATCGGCGGCGGCACGATGGGGGCGATGATCACCTGGCGGCTGAGCGCCCGCGGATACGATGTCACCTGCCTCGAGGCTCACGGCATCGCCCATTCCCGCAGTGCGGTCGCCGGCGATTCCCGGCTGTTCAGGAGGTCGTATCGAGGATCGATGCCGCTGGCTCCGGTCCTCGCCGCCGCCCAGGAGCAATGGACGACGCTCAACGTCGAGGCCGGCGAGGAGGTCCTCGTCCAGAACGGCGGACTCTACCTCGGTCAAGCGGACGGCCCGTACCTGCGGGAGCTGAAGGACTGCTGCGAGCGCGATGGGCTCGACTACGAGATGCTCACGCCGGCCGAGATCCGGCGGCGCTACCCTCAGCATCGTGTCGGCGACCATGAGGCCGCCCTCCTCGAGCCCACCGCCGGGTTCATCCGGACGGAGAGAGCGGTCCACTCGGCGTTCCGGACGGCCCGAGCGAACGGAGCATCGGTTGTTGCCAACTCAGCGGTGCTCGGGATCGAGGAGACCGCATCGGGGGTCAGCGTCATCCTCGAGGATGGTGAGTTCCGGGCCGGGAGAGCCGTGATCGCGGCGGGAGTCGGCTCGAGCCCATTGCTGCCGGAGGCTCTGCGCGAGGCGCTCCACACCCGCCGGATCTTCCTCAGCTGGTTCCCGGTGGTCGACCCTGAGGCCTATCGGCCGTCGAACTTCCCGATCTTCGTCCACATCGACGGCGACTACACCGCCTATGGTGCGCCCTCGCTTGACGGTTCGGTGTTCAAGGCGACTCTCGACGACCGCGGAGCCCCGGTCGAGGATTTCCCCGATCACCGGTACACGATGACCGCGCAGGAGATTGCGGACTCGGAGGTCACGGCGGCCCGGTTCTTCAACGGAATCCACCCCCAGGTCTCGCGGCAGGAATGTCTGGCCGATCTCTACACGGCCGACAGGCAGGCCATCGTCGGGCGTGTGCCCGGCGCCTCACGCACTCATGTCGCCACCGGCTTCTCGGGGACCGGATTCAAGATGTCGGCGGGGGTCGGTGAGCTCCTGGCCCGGTCGATCGAGGAGGACGCGGACGATGTCCTTCCCGATTTCTGGAGCCCGGCGCGCTTCGGCCCGGTGGCCGGCGCGTCCGCCCACCCCGCGGCAGCGGGCGGATCCGCGCGTTCGGAGCCTGTCAGTACTCGATGATGATGCGGATGTCGCATCTCGTCGAAGGCTGCGTTGACACGGTCGAGTGCGATCCGGTCGGTGATCATGGAGTCGAGGTCGACGAGTCCATTTCCTGATCCCGGATGAGGCCCTGCAGAGGGCCGACGTTTCTCGAACGCGTAATCCGAGCTCGCAGCAATCCGTGCAGCAGTCTGCGGCCGGGCATGCACGACACGCTGGACCGAGCCAGACCCGTTCGGGCCTACGAAACAATGCAGCTTCCCGCAGTGGTCCATGCGAAGCCAAATGCGAGCAGGAGAACAGGACTTTCGCGTCGCTCAGAACCGACATTCACCGATAACCTCATGGGTCCGCCTACTGCGGGAGGACGGCGTCGAACGTGGTGCCGCGGAGTGCCCCGAGCTCGCCGGTACCGGCCCGATACGCGACTTCGATCGTGTGCTCGCCGGGAGCCAAGGGCACGAAGTGCTCTCTTGTGGTCCCGGCTGCCGCAGGCTCGAAATCTGTCCGAATCCCGTTGACGAGCACTGCGTACGGCTCGCTCTCGTCGAGAGTCAGCTGGAAGAGGACGGAGTCGGGCTCCCCGTTGCCGTCAATGTCCCAGAGGGTGGCAGTCGCTCCGTTCTGAGGTTCGATGATGGTGGGCGCGAGGTAGGTGTAGCGCTGACTCAGGGCGACCGGCGCCGAGTCTGTCCCTGCGATCTCCTGGGTCACCGCATAACCGGTACTGCGGTCCGGGGCGCCGGGTCGAACTGACATCCGCCAGGTGCCATCAGGTGCGACGGTCGCCGAGCCGACCTCTGCCGTCTCGGTGGCGGCCTGAGCCTCAGTTGCTGCGGAGTCGAGGGCTTCGACAGCGCGGATGTGCGCTCCAGGTTCACCGGTCCCATTGAGTTGGATCGGCGTGGCGTACGAACCTCCGGGTGGCCCCGCGACAGTGGGGGATGGAACCTGTGGCGGCTCAGAGGTGGGAGTCTCGGTCGGTTCCTGGGTTGGTTCCGAGGTAGGAGTCTCAGTGGGCTCTTGAGTCGGTTCCTGAGTCGGCGCCGAAGTAGGGGTCTCGGTCGGTTCCTGAGTCGGCGCCGAAGTAGGGG
>JAPSIC010000097.1 GCA_031179165.1 Brevibacterium sp. | reverse complement strand
TCCAGGTAACAATCCGATAACTTGGAGTCTGCACTGTGGGTAAACACTCTGCTTCACGGCCGAACGCACTGAAGTCCATCGCCGCGGCGATGAAGCCGCGCCCGAAGTCCGGCCGGCATTCCGCTGCTCAGCCCTCGGCCAGCGGTGTCCTCGCCTCCGCCCGGTCCCGTCCGGTCCTGTCCGCGTTCGTGGTGCCCACAGTCGCCACGGCCGCGGTCGTCGCCTCCAGTCTGGCGATCATGCCCGCCTCCGGGTCCGATGGGGCGCAGGTCGTGTCCGCCTCGCCCGTGGTCCTCGAGACCGAGGCGACCCAGGCTCCCGACAAGGCCCTGGAGAAGGCGAAGGAGCAGGCGAAGGCGAAGCCGGCGAAGGTCTCCCTCGAGGTCAAGACCCCGGCGCCGAAGCCGAGCACGAGCAAGGCCGCCGGCACCTCCGACACGGACTCGAAGTCCGCCGGCGGCGGGGACAGCGGATCCTCGAAGTCCGACGCCCCCGCGGGAGCCGACGGCACCTGCCCGATGTCCTACTACGGCGGGGGAGACGGCTTCGACGGCCAGCAGACCGCCAACGGCGAGACCTTCGACACGAACAAGCTCACCGCCGCCCACAAGACGCTGCCCTTCGGCACGAAGGTGCAGATCACCAACAAGGCCAACGGCAAGTCCGTGACGGTGCGGATCAACGACCGCGGCCCCTACCACGGCAACCGCTGCTTCGACCTGTCGAAGGCGGCGATGGAGGCCGTCGGCGGCGTCGGCGCCGGGCAGATCACCGGCGGCTACACGATCCTCGACTGAACCGGGTCCGTCCCTCGTCGGACACGAGGCCGTTGCGGCGGGCCAATTCGCCCGCGCGCTCGGCGACGGCCGCCCGCAGGAAGAGCGGAGCGAGGACTTCGACCTCGGGCACGCTCAGCAGCTGGCTGACCGCGATCTCAGGCGCTTCCATCGGCAGGTCCAGCTCCAGACCGCCGTCGACCTCGCGGGCCGCGGCGACCGCCTCGTCGGTGATCCGACCCGCGACGGCCCGACGCAGGTCGGCCACGGCCGAGCGCGGCAGCCGCACCGTCCGGCCGCGGATCGCCCGATCGAACTCCGCCTGCGCCTGCTCCCAGTACTCGTCGAGGCGGAATCCCGGCGGAGGCCGGAGCGAGACGTACCGCAGCTGCGCGGCGAGGATGCGACCGACGCGATAGGTGCGCGGCCGTCCGCCCGGGGGCTGACCGACGAGATACCACCGTCCGGCCTTGACCACGAGGCCCAAGGGGATGAGGGTCCGCTGCCGGGTGCCCTTCCGCCCCTGATAGGTGACCCGGACTCCGCGGCCGCAGCGCATCGCCTCGGCGATCGTGGCGAGCTCACCCGGCCGCTCCTTCGTCACGAACCAGTCGGGCCCGTCGACGAGGACACGACCGGCGAAGACCGAATCGGCCTCGGCGAGGATCTTCGACCGGGCGGTGGCCAAGGCGCTCGAGAGCCCGAGATCGGTGGCGGCCGGGGAGCCGACGAGCACCGAATCCACCTCGTCGCGGGTCAGTCCGGACAGGGGAGAGGTCCACCGGCCGAGCAGGCTGATCCCGCCGCCGGGCCCGGACTCGGTGACCACCGGAACCCCCATCCGGGAGAGATCGGCCAGGTCGCGATAGATCGTGCGTTCGGTGACCTCGAGCCGCTCGGCGAGCTCCGCGGCGGTGACCGGACGCGAGCGGGCGGAGAGGATGACGATCTCCGAGACCAAGCGGGCTGCCTTCACGAGGACAAGAATATTCCGCATCCCTGACATTGCCTGTCAGGGATGCGCCGACAGACTCGACCCATGACGAACACGAACATGACCACCGGAACGGCCCGTCCCTTCGCACCCTTCGAGCAGCGGTCCCTGACCGGCCGGGTCGCCCTCGTCGCCGGCGCCACCAGGGGAGCCGGGCGCGCGATCGCCCTCGATCTCGCCCGGGCCGGGGCCTTCGTCTGGTGCACGGGTCGCTCGACCGCGGGTCGGCCCTCGGACTACGGGCGGGCCGAGACGATCGAGGCAACCGCGGCGCTCATCCGCGAGTCCGGCGGCAGCGCCGAGGCGATCGTGTGCGACCACCTGCGGCCCGATCAGATCCGCACTGTCGTCGACCGGATCGCCGAGGTCCACGGCCGGCTGGACATCCTCGTCGACGACATCGGGGGAGAGGCGTACGTGACGTGGGGCGAGAAGTTCTGGCAGAGAGACTTCGAGGCGGGGATGCGCCTGCTCCGCGCCGGGCTGCTCACGCACCTGCACACGGCCCATGCCGCGCTCCCGCTGCTCACCCGCGGCCCGGACGGACTCGTCGTCGAGATCACCGACGGCACGAAGGAGCACAACGACTCCCACTTCCGTGAGAGCGTCTGGCTCGACCTGACGAAGACCGCGGTCAGCCGCTTCGCCTTCGCCCTCGGACATGAGTTGGGGGAGTCCGGCGCCACCGCGGTGGCCCTGACCCCGGGCTGGCTGCGGTCGGAGATGATGCTCGACGGGTTCAAGACCTCGGAGGAGACGTGGATGGCCGATTCCCTCGACTCCGAGCGTGAGCTTCCGCCCGCCGATTTCGCGATCTCGGAGACTCCGCACTTCCTCGCCAGGGCGGTCGTGGCGCTGGCCGCCGACCCCGACCGGAGCCGGTTCACCACCCGCACGATGTCCAGCTTCGAGCTGGCCGACATCTACGGCTTCGCCGACCTCGACGGCTCCCGGCCCGACTCCTGGGGATACATCGCGGCGAAGGAGGAGCACGGTCGGGCCGACGTGGCCGCGTTCCGCTGATCGGGGTTGCGGGCCCCGTCGAGCCCGGTCAGCGGGGTCGGCGCGGCGATTTTGGGCGAGGCACGGCGGTCCTGAGATGATGATCCGATGACCACCCACATCCCCGCCTCGACCGCCGACGCCTCCGGCTCGGGCCTGAGCGCCAAAGGACTCTCCGCCGGGAGGATCGGCGCCGTCGGCGGCGCCGTCATCGGCATCTCCTGCATCGCCCCCGCGTACACCCTCACCTCCGGACTCGGACCGACCATCTCCGAGGTCGGGGTCCACACCCCGGCCATCCTGCTCATCGGCTTCGTCCCGATGCTCCTCGTCGTCTTCGGCTACCGTGAGCTCAACACCGCGATGCCCGACTCGGGCACGACCTTCACCTGGGCGACCCGGGCCTTCGGTCCCTGGATCGGGTGGATGGGAGGCTGGGGCCTGATCGCCGCCACCGTCCTCGTCCTGTCCAATCTGGCCGCGGTCGCCGTCGACTTCCTGTTCCTGCTTCTGGCCCAGGTCCTCTCCGACCCGGCGATCGCCGACCTGACCCGCGTGCTGTGGATCAACATCCCGGTCACGGTGCTCCTCACCGCCGCCGCGGCATGGGTGTCCTACCGCGGCGTCGACGCCACCGAGAAGCTGCAGGTGTGGCTGGTCGCGTTCCAGGTGCTCGCCCTCGGCTGGTTCGTCATCGCCGCCTTCGTCCACCTCGGCCAGGGCACGGCCTTCGATGCGACCCCGGTCGAGCTCGGCTGGTTCAACCCCGCCGAGGCGGGCGACTTCTCGACGATCGCCGCCGCCGTCTCACTGTCGATCTTCCTCTTCTGGGGCTGGGACACGGTGATCACGATGAACGAGGAGGCGAAGAACCCGGAGAAGACCCCGGGGCGGGCCGCGATGCTCACGATCGTCGCGATCGTCATCATCTACATCGCCTGCACCCTGGCCGTGATCTCCTTCGCCGGTGTCGGCACCGAGGGCCTGGGGGCGGGCAACCCGGAGAACCAGGAATCGATCTTCGCCGCCCTGGCCTCCCCGGTGATGGGCCCGTTCGCGATCCTCGTCTCGATCGCCGTGCTGTCGAGCTCGCTCGCGTCGCTGCAGTCGACGATGGTGTCCCCGTCGCGCACGATCCTCGCGATGGGCCACTACGGGGCCCTGCCGCGGAAGTACGGGAGGATCTCGCCCCGCTACAAGTCGCCCTCGACGGCAACCGTCACCTCGGCGGGAGCGGCGATCATCTTCTACGTCGTCATGCGGCTGCTGTCGGAGAACGCGCTGTGGGACACGATCACCGCCCTCGGGCTCATGGTCTGCTTCTACTACGGGGTCACGGGCCTGGCCTGCATCTGGTACTTCCGGCGGTCGCTGTTCGCCGGCCCCAGGAACATCTGCTTCCGGTTCCTGTTCCCGCTCCTCGGTGGCCTGACCCTGCTCGTCATCTTCGTCACCACCGCCATCGACTCCATGGACCCGGCCTACGGCTCCGGATCATCGGTGTTCGGCATCGGCCTCGTCTTCGTCCTCGGCATCGGCGTCCTCCTCCTCGGGGTGGTGCTGATGATCGTCCAGTCGCTGCGGCACCCGGAGTTCTTCCGCGGTCAGACCCTGGGCCGAGGCGTCCACGAGGGCCGGTGAGAGGCGTGGAGCGCGACGACCACCACAGCGGAAGGCGCACGGCATGAGCAGGGCCCACCAGCTCGAGCAGCTGCGGCGGCTGCGCCGCGTCCGCGACCGCATCGACCGGGAGTTCGATCGGCCCCTCGACGTCGAGGACCTCGCCGCCGGGGTGCACATGTCGGCGGGCCACCTGAGCCGGCGGTTCAGGGCCGCCTACGGGGAATCGCCGTACTCCTACCTGATGACCCGACGGATCGAACGCGCCATGTCCCTGATCCGGCGCGGAGACCTCTCCATCACCGACATCTGCTTCCAGGTCGGCTTCTCCTCGCTGGGAACCTTCAGCACCCGCTTCAGTCAGCTCGTGGGCATGTCCCCGCGGGCCTACCGCGACGCGCTGGCCGACGGTGAGCACGACCTGCCGACGTTCATCGTCAAGAATGTGCTCCGACCGGTCAGGAATCGAGAAGTCGACTGAGCCGGCATTGGCTAGGCTTCGGGTATGAACCTCTCGATCAACGCCAGTTTCCTGCCCCATGTCGACGCCGAGGAATCCCTCACCTTCTACCGTGATGTGCTCGGCTTCGAGGTCCGCCTCGACGTCGGATCCGGTCAGATGCGGTGGATCACGGTCGGACCGACCGGACAGCCGGACACGTCCATCGTGCTCACCCCGGCGATCACCGACCCGACGATCAGCGAGCACGAACGCCTCGCCATCGAGTCCCTGATGGCCAAGGGCAGCTACGGTGCCATCGTGCTCGCCACGACGAACGTCGACGAGGCCTTCGCCGAGGTGGAGTCGAGGGGAGCCGACATCGTGCAGGAGCCGATGGACCAGCCCTACGGTCTGCGCGACTGCGCCCTGCGCGACCCCGCCGGCAACATGATCCGCATCCAGCAGCGCGACTGAACCGCCCACCCCTCGCAGGCAACGGAGATCCCCTCGATGACCCACCCGGCAGACACCCACGACCTCATCCGCATCCGCGGCGGACGCGAGAACAATCTCAAGGACGTCTCCGTCGACATCCCCAAACGTCGATTGACGGTGTTCACCGGCGTGTCCGGTTCGGGGAAGAGCTCACTCGTGTTCTCCACGATCGCCGCGGAGTCGCAGCGGATGATCAACGAGACCTACTCCGCCTTCATCCAGGGCTTCATGCCGTCGATGGCCAGACCCGACGTCGACGTGCTCGAGGGGCTGACCACCGCGATCATCGTCGACCAGGAGCGGAACGGGGCCAATCCCCGGTCGACGGTCGGCACGGCCACCGACATCAACGCGAAGCTGCGGATCCTCTTCTCCCGTCTCGCCGAACCCAGCCTCGGCTCGGCGAACGCCTATTCGTTCAACGTCGCCACCCTCAGTGGCACGGGAGCGGTGACGACCGAGACCGGCAGCGGCAGCGAGGTCGAACACCGCAGCTTCAGCGTCAGCGGCGGCATGTGCCCGCACTGCGAGGGCATGGGCACGGCCACCGACATCGACATCGACCAGGTCGTCGACTCCTCGAAGTCGATCAACCAGGGCGCGATCCTCATCCCCGGATTCAAGGTCGGCGGCTGGTCGGTGCGCTTCTACACCGAATCCGGCCTGTTCGACCCCGACAAGCCGGTGCGGGAGTTCGACCCGGACGAGCGTGAGCGCCTGCTCCACGCCGAAGGGGAGAAGATCGTCATCAACGGCACGAACATGACCTACGACGGGCTGATCCCGCGGATCCGGCGGTCATTCCTGTCCAAGGACCGCGACGCGATGCAGAAGCACATCCGCGCCTTCGTTGATCGGGCCGTCGTCTACACCGAATGCCCCCACTGCCGGGGGACACGGCTCAACGCCGCCGCCCGCGGTTCGCGACTGTCCGGCCTCTCCATCGCCGAGGTGTGCGCGATGCAGGTCTCGGACATCCCGGACTGGCTCGCGCGCATCGACGACCCCGGTGTCAGGCCCCTCGTGGCCTCCCTGACCGAGACCGTGCGGGCCTTCACCGACATCGGCCTCGGCTACCTGTCCCTGGACCGGGCCTCGGGGTCGCTGTCCGGGGGAGAGGCGCAGCGGATCAAACTCGTCCGCCACCTGGGGTCCTCTCTCACCGATGTCACCTACGTCTTCGACGAGCCGACGATCGGCCTCCACCCCCATGACATCGCTCGGATGAACTCCCTGCTCCTGGCGCTGCGGGACAAGGGCAACACCGTGCTCGTCGTCGAGCACAAGCCGGAGACCATCCTCATCGCCGACCACGTCATCGACCTGGGCCCGCACGCGGGCGCCTTCGGCGGCCGGATCTGCTTCACCGGCAGCGTGGACGGGCTGCGCGGCAGCGACACCCTGACCGGGACCCATCTGAGCTACCGCGCCGCCCTCAAGCCCTCGACCCGCGCGGCCACCGGCGCCCTCGAGATCAGGGGAGCGAACACCCACAACCTGGCCGACGTCGACGTCGACGTCCCGCTCGGCGTGCTCACCGTCGTCACCGGCGTCGCCGGCTCCGGCAAGAGCTCGCTCATCCACGGCTCACTGAGCGGCCGCGACGAGGTGGTGACGATCGATCAGGGCGCGATCAAGGGGTCCAGGCGCAGCAATCCCGCCACGTACACGGGGATGCTCGACCCCATCCGCAAGGCGTTCGCCAAGGCCAACGGGGTCAAGCCCGCGCTGTTCAGCGCCAACTCCGAGGGAGCCTGCCCGAACTGCAGCGGTGCCGGTGTCATCTACGCCGATCTCGGCGTGATGGCCGGGATGTCGGCTCCGTGCGAGGTGTGCGAGGGCCGAGGATTCCAGGCCGAGGTGCTCGAGTACACCCTGGGCGGGAAGAACATCCGCGAGGTCCTCGACATGCCGGTGACCGAGGCGGTCGAGCACTTCGGCGCGGGGGAGTCGAGGATCCCGGCCGCGCGGAGGATCGCCGGTCACCTCGCCGAGGTGGGTCTGGGCTATCTCAGCCTCGGCCAGCCCCTGACCACCCTGTCCGGCGGCGAGCGACAACGGCTGAAGTTGGCGACCCACCTGTCCGCCAAGACCGCCGAGGCGGCACGGGTGTTCATCCTCGACGAACCGACGACCGGTCTGCATCTGGCCGATGTCGAGAACCTGCTCGAACTGCTCGACCGGCTCGTCGACGCCGGCCGGTCGGTCATCGTCATCGAGCATCACCAGGCCGTGATGGCCCACGCGGACTGGATCATCGACCTGGGGCCCGGCGCCGGACACGACGGCGGACGCATCGTCTTCGAGGGAACGCCGGCCGACCTCGTCGCCGCCGGAGGCACCCTGACCGCGCAGCATCTGGCCGAATACGTCGGCGCCCACGCCTCGAGCCCGGCGTAGGGCGCGCCGACCGGCCGAACCCCGCTGGGATGTGTCGAACGCCGATAATATACATTATGTTAAGCAAACTTCGAGGACCCCTCCCCGGGACCGCTCAGAGCACGAACAGCCCGAGGACCGCCGAGCCGAGCACGAGCAGCCATGGTGGGAGCCGGAACTTCTGCAGGGCCACGAAGCCGGCCACCGCCAGGACGAAGGCCGGCGTCGAGGTGATCGCCTCCGTGAAGACGGGATCGTAGAGGGCCGCGGCCAGCAGCCCGACGACGCCCGCATTGACGCCGAGCAGCACCGACCGGGCGCCCGGTGCCCGGCGCAGCCTCGCCCAGAACGGCAGCGCCGCACACACGAGCAGTCCCGCCGGGACGAAGATCGCGACCAGGGCGAGGCCGGCGCCGAGGACCCCGTTCGGCTCGGAGGCCGAGGCCGCGCCGAGGAATGCCGAGAAGGTGAACAGCGGTCCCGGCACCGCCTGGGCCAGACCGTAGCCGGCCAGGAATGTCGAGTCCTCCACCAGGCCGCCGGCGACCACCTCGGTGTCGAGCATCGGCAGGACCACGTGCCCGCCGCCGAAGACGAGGGATCCGACCCGGTAGAAGATGTCGGCCAGGCGCAGCGCGCCCTCGCCGCTGGCCGCGGCCAGCAGCGGCAGTGCGAGGAGGAGGAGCAGGAACACGCCCAGGACGACTCCCCCGGCCCGCCTCGACACCGGCACCCGCAGGTCATCGGCCGTCTCGGAGTCAGCGGGCGTCGCCTCCCGGCGCAGGAGCAGGGACCCGAGGACGCCGGCGAGGACGAGGGCGGCCACCGTCGTCCACACGCCGGGCAGCAGGAGCGCTGTGGCCAGCACGAAGACGGCGATCGCGGCCCGCTTCGCATCGGGTGTCAGCGTCCGGGCCATTCCCAGGACCGCGTGGGCGACGACGGCGACGGCCGCGACCATCAGCCCCCGCAGCCAGCCCGAGGATCCGGGATCCTCGAGCCGGGCGAGTCCGAGGGCGGCGGCGGTGAGCAGGATCGCCGAGGGCAGGGTGAAGCCGGCCCAGGCGGCCAGCAGCCCGCGGATCCCGGCGCGGTGCAGGCCCAGCGCCATCCCGACCTGACTCGAGGCGGGACCGGGCAGGAACTGGCACAGCGCGACGAGATCGGCATAGGCGCTCTCCCCCAGCCAGCGGCGCCTGACGACGAAGGCCTCGCGGAAATACGCCAGATGGGCGGTCGGTCCTCCGAACGAGGTGAGGCCGAGTCTGAGGAAGATCAGGAACACGTCGCGCACGAGGCCAGACTAACCTCCCGGCCGATCGCTGCCGACGGGACGCACGTGCCCGGTCGATCGATTCATGTGATGTTCATCATCACCGAAATGCTTCCCGACTGCTGGGAAGTTCATGCCGATTCTTCTCCTACCCGGGCGTAGACCCCGGTCAGCGGGTATACCTTATCTCACGGGGACATCGCCGCTCGATGACGACCGGCTCCCCTGACAGACTGCTCGCTCCCGAGTTCCTGCTCGCGAGCGCACAACCGGCTCGACAACGAAGTGAGGAGCGGACAATGGTGATCGCAGCAGGCGCGGCGAATGACTACCTCAGTCTCGCCAATGCCCCAGTCCTGTGGATCCTGGCGCTGACGGTGATGGGTGTCGTCGTCGTTCAGTCCCTGATCTACATGAATGCGGTGAAGAAGAACGCCGAATCGGCGGGGATGAGCCAGTTGGAGGTGAGGACGGCCTTCCGGGCCGGCGGGGTCGCCGCGATCGGGCCATCCCTGTCGGTGGTGCTCGTGGCCATCGCCCTCCTCCCGCTCTTCGGCACTCCACCCGTCGTGGTCCGGGTCGGCCTCATCGGGTCCGCCGCCACCGAGGTCGCCTCGGCGTCGATCGCCGCGGGCACCATGGACGCCAACCTCGGCGACGACACCTTCACCCGCGGCGTCTTCATCGTCGCCCTGATGGCGATGAGCCTCTCCGGCGCCGGGTGGATGATCTCGACCCTGATCCTCACCCCGATCTTCAAGCGCAGCTCCCACAAGCTCGAGAAGGTCAACCCGGCCCTGATGGGGATCATCCCCGGTGCCGCGCTGCTCGCCGCCTTCGCCGCCCTGACGTTCCGTGAGCTGCCGAAGTCACCGACCCACATCATCGCTGTCGTCACCTCCGCGATCGTCATGTCCATCTGCCTGCTCATCGCCAACAAGCTCCACGCCCAATGGCTGAAGGAATGGGGACTGGGAATCTCCCTGCTGGCCGGACTCATCGCGTCCTATTTCGCCCACTATGCCGGTCTCGGCATGCCGGAATCCTGAGGAGCACACAATGTCGAACACCGTCGCCACACCATCACATGAGGCGTTCGAGAGGACGACGACCCGCTGGGGATCGATCACCCTGTTCATCGCCTTCCTCATCGCCACCTCGGTGCCCTTCTACCTGCTCTTCGTCGCCGACGCCGAGGTCGACTTCGGGGACATCCTCACCGGCTTCCTCGCGGTCTTCGCCGTCTACGGCGTCTTCTACGTCGTCGAACCGCTGACCTACTTCCCGATTCTCGGTCCGGCCGGCATGTACCAGGCGTTCCTCATCGGCAACGTCTCGAACAAGCTGCTGCCCTCGGCCATCGTCGCCCAGGCCACGATCGGTGTGAAGCCGGGGACCCGGAAGGGCGAGTACGCGGCAACGATGGCGATCTGCGGAGCCGCGATCATCCACGTCGCCTCGATGGTGCTCTTCGTCGGCATCCTCGGCACCTGGCTCGTCTCGATCATTCCCGAGCAGATCACCCTCATCGCCCAGCTCTACATCCTGCCCGCCATCCTCGGCGGTGTGGCGATTCAGCTGATCTTCTCGCTCAAGCAGTTCAAGTCGACCATCATCGCCCTCGTCATCGCCGCTCTCGTCATCTTCGGCCTGGTCAAGCTGGTGCCGGTGCTGGCCCCGGGAGACGTCGCCATCGTGGTCATCCTGACGATCGTCGTCACCTGGTTCACTCGGAACAAGGCGGTGACCGACAGGAAGGCGTCCGACGGCGACGAGAACATCGGGATCAACTGACCGCTGATCCGCTGTGACAGCGCATCGGCGGTGCAGCGAGGTCGGGCGCCGACCCGGCGCCGGAGAGCCAGACACATAACCAGGGAAAGGACACCATGCCACTCAGCTCCGTGCTCAGGAATGCGATCTCCGCCGATCTGGCGGATGCCGTCGAGGTCTACAAGGACTTCCACCGCTCCCCCGAACTGTCCATGCAGGAGACCCGGACCGCGGCGGCGATCGCCGAGAAGCTCACCGGGCTCGGTCTGCGCACCCAGACCTTCGGCGGCACCGGCGTCGTCAGCGTGATCGAGAACGGGGACGGACCCGTCATCGCCTACCGCGCCGACACCGACGGACTGCCGATCACCGAGGACACCGGGCTCGACTACGCGTCCACGGCCGAGGGCACCCTGCCCGACGGCACCACGACGAAGGTCATGCACGGCTGCGGCCACGACACCCACATCACGGTCGGGCTGGCCCTGGCCAAGCACCTCGTCGAGCACCGCGACCTGTGGTCGGGCACCGTCGTCATGCTGTTCCAGCCCGGTGAGGAGACCGGCGAGGGGGCACGGGCGATGCTCGACGACGGACTCTGGGACCAGGTCGTCCGGCCCGACGTCGTCTACGGTCAGCACGTGTGGCCCGGTCAGGCGGGACACGTCTATGCCGCCACGGGCACGGCGATGGCGATGTCCGACTGCCTCAAGGTCACCGTCAAGGGCAGGCAGGCCCATGGCTCGCAGCCGGAGAACGCGATCGACCCGATCGTGCTCGGCGCCTATATGATCACCCGGCTGCAGAGCGTCGTGTCCCGGGAGATCTCCGGCCGCGACATGGCCGTGGTCACCGTCGGCACCTTCCACGGCGGGCTGAAGGAGAACATCATCCCCGACTCCGCCGAGTTCAAGCTCAACATCCGCACCTTCAAGGAGGAGGTCCGCGAGGTCGTGCTCGAGCGGATCGAGCGGATCATCATGGCCGAGGCACTCGCCTCGGGCGCTCCCGAGCCGATCATCGAGGAGATGTACCGCTTCCCCCGCTGCTACAACGATCCCGAGCTCGCTGAGGCGTTCATCACCGACCTGTCCGCGGAGATCGGCGAGGAGCAGGTCCATCGCTCCGAGGCGGTCACCGGCAGTGAGGACTTCGGCGCCTTCGGCGACGACATCGACGTCCCCTACGTCTACTGGTTCTTCGGCGGCTACTCCCCCGAGAAGCTCGACGCCGAGGAGACGCCGCCGGGCAACCATTCGCCGTTCTTCGCCCCCGACGATGTCGAGACGACGTTGGAGACCGGCATCCGCGCGGCGCTGACGGCCGTTCTCAGCCAGGTCGGAAAGTGAGCGAGGGCCACGTGAGCGATGAACTGAGATGGCTGTCCACCCGCGAGCTGGCCGCGAAGATCTCCTCCCGGGAGATCTCGGCCCGGGAGGCCCTCGAGGACCATCTGGACCGCATCGACGCCGTCAACCCGGCACTCAACGCGGTGGTCACCCGCGACGACGAGGGCGCCCATCAACGGGCGACGGCCGCGGACGAGGCGATCGCCCGGAAGGAGGCGATCGGGCCGCTGCACGGGGTGCCGATGACGCACAAGGACACCCATGACACGAAGGGGATCCGCACCACCTGGGGCTCCCCCCTGCTGGCCGACCGGATCCCGACCTCCGACTCCCTCATCATCTCCCGGCTCAAGGCGGCCGGGGTCAACACCACCGGCAAGACGAACGTGCCCGAGTTCGCGGCCGGCTCCCACACCTTCAACGAGGTGTTCGGGACGACCTGCAATCCCTACGACACGAGCAAATCGGCCTCGGGGTCCTCGGGTGGGGTCGGCGCGGCCCTGGCCGCCGGCATCCAGGCCTCGGGCGACGGCTCCGACATGGGCGGGTCGCTGCGCTCCCCCGGCTCGTTCAACAACGTCGTCGGGTTCCGCCCCTCCAACGGCCGGATCCCCCACACGCCGCCGGGCGATCCCTTCGCCTGGCTGGCGCAGTCGGGGTTCATGGCCAGGACGGTCTCGGACGTCGCGCTGCTGATGAGCGTGGGCAGCGGACCCGCGCCCGGTGGTCCCGGCTCGATCGACGAGCCGGGCAGCGTCTTCGACCTGCCCGAGTTCGAGCTCGACGCCGACTACCAGCCCGAGCTCACCGGGATCCGGGTCGGATTCAGCCCGGATCTGGCCGGGCTCCTGCCCCTGGAGACCGAGGTGCGCGAGATCGTGGCGGGAACCGCCGCCGTCTTCGCCGGACTCGGCGCCGAGGTCGGCGACACGATTCCGGACCTGTCCGGCGCCGACGAGGTGTTCCGGGTCCACCGGGCCCTCGACTTCGTCAACGCCTGGGGTCCCCTGTACAAATCGGACCGGGACCGGATCAAGGACTCCGTGGTGTGGAACATCGAGCTGGGCCTGGGGCTGACCGGCGCCGAGGTGGTCTCCGCCGCCCGGGCCCGCGCCCGGCTCTTCGTCGAGGTCGACCGGTT
>JAPSIC010000096.1 GCA_031179165.1 Brevibacterium sp. | reverse complement strand
CCCCGACAGCGCCGAGGACAGCAGGTTCGTCTCGACCAGCTGCCCGTGCCCGGTGTCCTTCCGGTGGGCGAGCGCGGCGAGGATGCCGACGGTCGTGTGCAGCCCGGTGAACACGTCGACGATCGCGACTCCGGCCTTGACCGGCCCGGTCTCGTGGGAGCCGGTGACGCTCATGAACCCCGACAGGCCCTGGATGAGCAGGTCGTATCCCGGCTGCGGATTGCTCGGCCCGAATCCCGTCACCGAGGCGTAGATGATGCCCGGGTTCGCCGCCTTCACCGAGTCGTAGTCGAGGGAGTACTTCGCGAGTCCCCCGGCCTTGAAGTTCTCCACCAGCACGTCGGCCCGGCGGGCCAGCTCCTGGGCGAGTGCGAGGTCGTCCGGGTCTTTGAAGTCGAGGATGATTGAGTGCTTGTTCCGATTCGCCGTGAGGAAGTACGTCGCGTCATCGCCTCGCCGAGGCGGCGCCCAGTGCCGGGTGTCATCGCCGGTGGGTCCCTCCACCTTGATGACCGTGGCACCGAGGTCGGCGAGCATCATCGTCGCATAGGGACCGGCGAGCACCCGCGAGAAGTCGGCGACGACCACCCCGCTGAGGGGACCGTTCCCACTGCGGCCGAAGAGCTCGTGCAGATCCTGCTGTTCCACTTGCTGCCTCCCAAGGCACGACGACGCTGTTCTCCTCAGCCAAACTACACTCCCCGCCGCCCGAACGCGGTGCCCGGCGGCCACCTCGTCGAGGGCCGGTGGCAGGGGATCCGGGAGACACCTCGGCGAACGGCGGATTCCGCAGGACACTTAACGAACGTTTGAACGCTCCGGTTCGAGGCGTATTATGGAGCCTGTGTCCCAGGCAACACCAACAGTTGATAACGTGGGACGAGCCGGCCCCACTTAGGGGCACCTCACACTCAGCGATCGGGTGTATTGGCCATGTCAGGAAGGATGAACCACCCTCATGCGGATTGCCGTTTTTGTTAAATACGTCCCGGATGCCGCGGGCGACCGAAGCTTCACCGACGACAACACCGTCGACCGCTCCGTCGACGGACTGCTCTCGGAGCTCGACGAATACGCTGTCGAAGAAGCCCTGAGCATTGCCGATGACGCTGACGACGCGGAGGTCATCGCCGTCACCGTCGGACCCGACGATGCCGTCGACGCCGTGCGCAAGGCCCTCCAGATGGGTGCCGATTCCGGTGTCCACGTCGTCGACGACTCGCTCGCTGCTAGCGACGCCCTGGGAACGTCGAAGGTGCTTGCCGCCACGGTGAGGAAGATCGAAGAGGAGGAGGGTCCGGTCGACCTCGTCGTCACGGGCATGGCCTCGACCGACGGATCGATGTCCGTCGTCCCCGTCCAGGTGGCCGAGCTCCTCGGCCGACCTGCCGCCACGTTCGCCTCGGAGGTCAGCGTCGATGGTCAGACCGTGAAGATCCGCCGCGACGGTGACACCGCCAGCCAGCACATCGAGGTCACCCTGCCCGCCCTGGTCTCGGTCACCGACCAGATCAACGAGCCCCGCTACCCGTCCTTCAAGGGCATCATGGCGGCGAAGAAGAAGCCGCTGGAGGAATACGAGCTCGCCGACCTCGGCCTCTCCGCCGATGTCGCCGGCACGGCCGGAGCGACCACCGAAGTCCTCGAGGTCACGGCCCGTCCCCCACGCTCCGCCGGTGAGATCATCACCGACGACGGCGACGGCGGAACCAAGCTCGTCGAATTCCTCGCTGGTCAGAAACTGGTCTGAGCCGCCACTCATGCGTTGACCGGCCCGACCGGCCGGTCGAAGGAGAAGGATCCATATGTCTGAAGTACTCGTCTACGCCGACCATGCCAACGGCAAGGTCGCGAAGTCCACGTTCGAACTGCTCACCCTCGCGCGCCGCATCGGCACCCCCGTCGCCGTCGTCCTCAACGCCGGTGACAGCGCCTCCCAGGTCGCCGCCGCACTGGCCGAATACGGCGCCGAGACGGTCCTCACCGCCGACGACTCCGTCTACTCCGACTACCTCGTCGCGCCGGCCGCCGAGCTGCTCGCCTCCCTGGTCGATTCGCGCAGCCCCGCCGCCGTGCTCCTGTCCTCGTCGTTCGAGGGCAAGGAGATCGCCGGGCGCCTGTCGGTCAAGACCGACTCGGGCGTCATCACCGATGCCGTCGACATCGACTCCGACCTCGTCGCCACCCAGTCCGTCTTCGCCGGCGGCTACACGGTGCGCGGCAAGGTCACCCAGGGCACGCCGATCCTCACCGTGAAGCCGAACTCGGTCGCACCCGAGGCCTCGGCCGCGGCCGGCGCCGTCGAAGCCGTCTCCGCCGAGATCTCCGATGCCGCGAAGACCGCGAAGGTCGTGTCCACCGAGGACAAGCCGCAGACGGGCCGCCCCAACCTCACTGAGGCGGCGATCGTCGTCTCCGGCGGTCGCGGGACCGGCGGCGACTTCGGTCCCGTCGAGACGCTGGCCGATTCGCTCGGTGCCGCCGTCGGCGCCTCCCGTGCGGCGGTCGACGCCGGTTGGTACCCGCACGCCAACCAGGTCGGCCAGACCGGCAAGACCGTATCCCCGCAGCTCTACGTGGCCGCAGGCATCTCCGGTGCCATCCAGCACCGCGCGGGCATGCAGACCTCGAAGACGATCGTCGCGATCAACAAGGACGACGAGGCGCCGATCTTCGAGCTCGTCGACTTCGGCGTCGTGGGTGACCTGTTCCAGGTCCTGCCCCAGGCCACCGAGGCGATCAACTCGCACAAGTAGGACTGCGCCGCGCGTGCAGGACGCACGTGCGGGCAACACCATGCAGGACAGCACCGCACCCGCGGTGATGTGGGCCCGACTCGGAGGTCGGGCCCACAGTCGTCCCGCACCGCCTTGGGCCGCGGCTCGCCGTCGAGCCCCGCACCAGCGACCCACCACCTCACTCCACCCTTGAGCTCGAAGGAATCAGCAATGTCGTTTCTCATGCCCGCGGAGACCGCGGCCCACGACCGCATCTGGATGGCGTTCCCATCCTCCGGCTACGCCCTCGGCGACACCGAGTCCGATGCCGAGGCGGCCCGCCGCACCTGGGCCGCGGTTGCCCGGGCGACCAGCGAGTTCACCCCGGTGACCGTCGTCGTCTCCGAATCGCAGACCGAGAATGCCCGGCGCCACCTCGGCGAGGAGACCACGCACCCGATCTCGATCGTCAACGCCGAACTCGACGACGCGTGGATGCGAGACATCGGACCGACCTACGTCTTCGATGACGAAGGCCGCCTCCATGCCGTGGACTGGGTGTTCAACGGCTGGGGCGCACAGGAATGGGCGAAGTGGGACCACGATCAGCACATCGGCCGGCAGGTCGCCGAGCTCTCGGGCACTCCGGTGATCAGCTCCGAGCTGCGCAACGAAGGCGGCGGCATCCACGTCGACGGGCAGGGCACGGTGCTCGCGACCCGGAGCGTGCAGCTGGATCCCGGTCGCAACCCCGGCCTGACCGAGGCCGACGTCGAAGCCGAGTTCGCCCGCACCATCGGGGCGAGGAAGGTGATCTGGCTTGACCGCGGCCTCCACCGCGACAACCAGACCTTCGGCACGCGTGGGCATGTCGACATCGTCGCGACGATGCCCAGCCCCGGTGTGGTGCTCGTCCACGACCAGCGCAACCCGGACCATCCCGACCACGCCTTCAGCCAGGAGGTCAAGGAGCAGTTCGCACGCGAGACGACCGCGGATGGACGGCCGTTCGAGGTCGTCGCGATTCCCGCTCCCGAGACCCTGACAGACGACGAGGGATGGGTCGACTACTCCTACGTCAACCATCTCGTCACCAACGGCGGGGTCATCGCGTGCACCTTCGACGATCCGATGGACGCCGAGGCGGTCGCCGTCCTGGAGAAGTTGTACCCGGGGCGGAAGGTCGTCGGCGTCGATGCCCGCGAGCTCTACGCGCGCGGCGGCGGAATCCACTGCATCACGCAGCAGCAGCCCTCGCTCAGGTGAAGAAAACAGGCTTCGTTGACCGCCGCGCGGTATAAGGTGGTGAACCAGGACACATTACGGCCGGTCCAGTCGCTGTTGGGTGTCGCACCAAGTCAGAGCACGGTGAAGAGGAGAGCAAGAAGATGAAGAAGCGGTTGATTCTCCTGGCAGGTCTGGGAGTCGGATATGTTCTCGGATCACGAACCGGACGACAGAGCTACGAGAGGCTCAAGTCCCACGTGCAGGAACTGTGGAGCGATCCGCGCGTGCAGGACACGGTCGACAAGGCCAACCAGTCGATCAGGGACAAGGCTCCTGGCGTCGCCGACGCCGTGCAGACGGCCGCTGACAAAGTGTCCTCGGCGGCTGCCGCCGGTGTCGCTGGTGCCACATCCGGCGGCGTGGGAGCCGCCGAAGGCGGTGGCGACGCAGCGACCGAGGAGGGCCGCAACGCCGAGACCACCGGTGGCGCATCGGGAAGCGGCGCGGGCAGTTCCGGTGACAGCGGCTCGGGGAGCTCCGGTGGCGGCACTGGCGGCAAGAGCACCGGTTCCGGCAGCAGCTCGTCAACCAGCAGCTCGGGCACCTCGGGCAGCAGGAGTTCCTCCGACGACACGCCCAAGCCCAGCGACATCAAGCCCAGTGATGTCAAGCCCAAGCCGAGCAGTGCTGCTGCCACAGGCGCCAGCACCAGCGGTTCCGGCCCAAGCGGTTCCAGCTCAGGCGGCACGAAATCAGGCGGTTCGAAGTCCGGCGGCGGTGGTGGAGTGAGCGGGATCGGAACGGTCGGCAGCGGCACGAGTGCGAGTGCCAGCCCGAACTTCGACGTCGAGAAGGACCATGCAGGCGATGCGATCGCCGGCAAGAAGTCTCGGGACAGCTATGGCGATCCGGCACGTCATTTCGACGACGAGGGCCCGTCAGGCATCGCCGACGACGACTGACTCCTGATCCACCCGCATTGATCGACACCTTCAGACTGCTGGGGAATCTTCACTGGACCCGCTGAAGATTCCCCAGCAGTCTGAAGGCGTTGCTGTCTCTGCCCGTGCATGTCGCCTGCCGGAAGACCCCGCAGGCGGTGCCCCCAGGCGGTCCCCGCAGGCCTTCGGCACGAAGGCGAACGAGGCGACGACCTACAGCAGTGAGCTGCTCAGTCGGGCGACGTTCTCGACGTACTTGTGCAGGAGGGGGCGGCTGCGCCATCGTTCGGCATCGAGCTCGACCGAGTTCGGGCGGTACTCGTCCTCCTCCATCCGGTACATCCGGGCGGTGAACCCGCGGTCGACGATGAACATGGTGACCTCCATGTTCATCGCGAACGAGCGCTCGTCCATGTTCGACGACCCGATGATCGTCACCTCGTCGTCGATGAGCAGGAACTTCGAATGCAATACGGTGGGAGCGTGGTACATGAATATCCGCACACCCGCACTGACCAGTCGGTCGTAGTACGACTGCTGTGCTCTCTGCGCAACCCAGTGGTCACTCGTCTCCCCCACATACAGTCGGACGTCGACGCCCGAACGAGCCTCCGTCGTCAGTGCGTGCATGAGCGACTCGTCGGGGACGAAATAGGGCGAGCAGACGACGACTGAGCGGTTCGCGTTGTAGATCAGGTGGAGGAACAGCCGCAGGTTGTTCTCCTCCTCGAAGCCCGGCCCCGACGGCACCACCTGCGCCTGGACGCCTCCCCTCTGTGGAGCGTTGAGGGCGAGCTGACCCGAGTCGTCGAGGACTTCGCTCGTCTCCGCGTACCAGTCCGAGGTGAACACCGCGTCGAGTTCGGCGACCACCGGTCCGGTGCATTCCAGCGACAGGTCCTGCCACTGGAAGCCCTTGCGCAGGTTTCTGCGCTTGTTGTACGACCGATCGATGATGTTCTGTGAACCGGTGAAGGCGACCGCCCCGTCGACGACGAGGATCTTCCGGTGATTGCGCAGATCGGGCCGCTGATACTCGCCTCTCCAGGGACGAATCGGCAGGGACCGACGCCAGCTCACTCCTGACTCGTTGAGCTTCTTGACCAGCTCCGAGTACCCCGGATATCCGAGCGAGCCGAGGTGGTCGATGAGGATCCGCACCTTCACCCCACGCGCATGAGCGGCCAGCAGGGACTCGAGCAGCCGCCGCGTGGTCCTGTCGATGGCGACGATGTAGAACTCGAAGTGCACGTACTTCTGCGCCGAGTCGACCGCATCCGCCATCGCGTCCATGCAGGCATGATTGTCGGGGTACAGCTCGAAGGCGTTGCCGTGGGTCATCGGCAGGGCCCCCAGCTCGAAGTTGAGCTGGGCGGCGGTGCTCAGGGGCTCGGGCATGTGCGAGGAGTCGCCGATGATCGGCCGGTCGCTGATCCTCTCGCGGATGATGCCGTTGATCACCGCCTGCTCGTTGCGGCGGCGCTTCGGCAGCTTCGACGAACCGAGCAGCAGGAAGGCCGCGATCCCCACATAGGGAATGAGGAAGATCGCGAGCAGCCAGCCCAGCGCCACCGAGGGCCTGCGGTTGTGCGGGATCCACCCCAACGCGATGAGCCTGATGATGAGATCGACCGCAACCAGCGTGATCGCCAACCAGCTCGGCCATGTTCGGTCGATCGTGAAGAAGGGATAGACCTCCACGTCGCTCAATTCTGTTGTTCCGACTCACAGGACTCCGATCGTTCGAAGCCCCTGGCAACTCTGCACTCCATCGTAGCCTGCCCCACCCACGTCGACGTCGTTGCCCCGCAGGTCACAGACCCATTCCGCAAGCCACCCCGACCGGCCATAATGGAAAGCGAAGTCCTGCCCCGCCAAGCGAAGGTGCCCGCGCGTGATCCGAGAAATCTCCCCCGAGGGGACCGACCCGTCCGATGTCGCCGACAGCGCAGCGGCAGGACTGAGCGTTCCGGATCCCACCGCCGTGCCCGTCCGACCCGCCGTCAGCGTGCTCATGGTCAGGGATGGCGAGACCGGGCTCGAGGTCTTCGTCCAGCACCGCGTCTCGACGATGGATTTCGCCGCCGGAGTCGTCGTCTTCCCCGGCGGCCGGGTCGATCCCAGCGACGAGAAGCGAGCCGAGTCCATCGAGGTCGGCGATCCCGACGTCCACGCCCTCGCATGGAGGAGCTCCTCCATCGCCGAGGTGACCGACGGTTGGCGCGTGCTCCTGGCTGCCGCCGTGCGCGAGGTCGAGGAGGAGACCGGGACGGTGCTCGACCCCTCGGTGCTCAAACCGTGGGCGAACTGGGTCACGCCCCTTGGCCTGCCGAAGCGGTTCGACACCTACTTCTACCTCGCGGTCGTCGGCGAGATCCAGGCTCCCCGGCACCAGACGACGGAGGCGCACACGAGCGAATGGCTGCCCGTCGCCGAGATCCTCGCGGAGGAGGCATCCGGTCGCCTCAAGCTGATGCGGCCGACCCTGGTGCTGCTCGCGGAGCTGAGCGGCTATGACAGCACGGCCGAGCTCATCGCTCTCGATCGCCGGTTCGATCCTGTCCGCCCGGACTTCCCCGCCTGATCCGCCCCAGCTGGGCTTCGATGGCGCGACGCTGCTCGTCGGTGCCGAGGAGTTCGGCCAGTGCCCTCTGCTCCGCGTCGAGCCCGGCGGCGAGGGTCGATTCCCAGGACGAGTCGACCAACGTCTTCGCCCACACGAGTGCCGACCGCGAGCGGTGCGCGAATTCGGCGGCGAGTTCCAGGGCCCGGTCGACCGGTCGGTCATGGAGCTCTTCGACGAGGCCGATCCGCAGCGCCTCGTTCCCATCGATGGCGCTGCCGGTGAGGATGAGCTTCTTCGCCATCCCGGCACCGACCAGCCGCGGCAGGATCTGGGTGCCGCACATGTCGGGGATGATCCCCCACCTGGTCTCCATCATCGCGAACTGCGAGTCGGGATGAGCGATGCGCAGGTCGGCTCCGAGCGCGATCTGCATCCCGCCCCCGAGCGCGGGCCCGTGCACGGCGGCGATCACGGGAACGTCGACGAGGGACCACACGTGGACCGCCTTCTGCGCCAGGGCCCGGGCCGCTCCGAGCCGCTCCCCGAGGGCGACCGCGCCGGACCCCGACCCGCCCGCCTCGGCGATCCTGGAGAACTCGCCGAGGTCGAGCCCAGCACTGAAGGCACGGCCTCGCCCGGACAGGACGACGGCCCTGATCTCGGCGTTCTCGCGCAGGGCCAGCCCCACCTCGACGAGGTCGTCGAAGACCTCCCGGGTCAGTGAGTTGAGCTTCTCGGGGCGGTTGATCTCGACGTGGGCGACGCCCTCGGCGATCACGGAGGTCACGGTTGCGTGTGCGGCGTCGGGCATGAGTGCGTCCTTCGGGTCAGGGGCGTTTCCTGAACCCTATCGAAGCCCCGGTCAGGGTCAATGCGAACACCGCGATCAGGGAGACCATGCACATCGCGACGACTCCGGGCCAGGCGAAGTCCGTGAACAGCACGGCGGACAGCCATGCGCCGAGGCTCGTGCCCAGATAGTAGACGGTGAGGTAGACGGCGGAGGAACGGGTCGTGTCGACCCCGGGACGGGCAGCGCTGGCCGCCGCGGAGGCGCCCGTGTGACCGAGGAAGAATCCTCCGGTCAGCAGCGACATCCCGACGATGATCCAGACCAGCGAGTCGATGAGCGTGAGTCCGGCCCCGGCGATGGACGTGACCATGCCGACGAGCGTCAGCCGTGTGCGGGAGAACTTCGTCGCCAGCCGACCGTAGTACGTGGTCACGACAGTGCCGACGAGGTAGATGAGGAAGAACAGCGCCACCGCGCCCTCGCTCAGGTGCCAGGGGTCGTGCTGCAGCCGGGACCCGAGCATCGTGAACGACCCCCCGAAGACGATCATGCACAGGAATCCCGTCAGGTAGATCCGCCACAGCCCCGAGCCGAGAGGGACGACGGCTCGCCGAGGTGAGCGCTCACCGGAGGCCGCCTCCGGCCCGGCGGCGGCGTTCGGGTCGGCGGCCGGGGTCGAGTCGTCGACCGGTTCCGGCTCACCGACCGGCGCTGGATCACCGAGGCCGTCGAGATCGACGCCCGTACGCCCGGCACCCCGGCGATCGGAACGGCGGGCCCCGAACAGGTCCCGGCGCAGCAGCCAGACCACGACGAGGCCGAAGGACAGGGACACCGCCGCCGTCACGGCCAGTCCCCCGTGCCAGCCCAGAAGCTCGGCGGCCAGCCCCGTCAGCAGACGTGAGCACAGGCCGCCGATGGTGTTGCCCGCGATGTAGACGCCGATCGCCCCGGGCAGAGCCGACGACGGCAGCCGCAGCGACAGATACGCCATCGCGGTGGCGGGCACCGAGGCGATCGCCACGCCCTGGAGGAGCCGCACCGCGATGAGCAGCTCGGCCGTCGGCATGAAGGGCAGGACCAGGGCGAGCAGCGCGGCCAAGATCACTCCCCCGGCGATCTGCCGGGCGTGGCCGATGCGCGGGGCGAGCAGGGAGAAGGGGATGAGGAAGACCGCCATCGCCACATTCGTGGCGGAGACCGTGAGGCTCGCCGTCGGAGCGTCGATGTCGTAGGCGGTGCGGATGGCGGGGATGAGGCCCTGGGTCTCATAGAGCACGAGGAAGACCGCGACGCCGGCCAGGAACACCGCGACCACGGTGCGCCGGTCACTCGTCGCATTCGGCTGCCCGGTCGTCATGACTCCCACGCTATGCCTGCCGCAGCGACGCACGACACCCCGGGCGGGTATTTTGGAGGGATCCGAAGGAGATGAAGATGTGCCCACGCTGTCCTGGTGTCCCCTCGGCATGCGGATTAGGCTCGAATCAAGCACCTTTTCTGAGGAGGATCGATGAAACGCCAGTTGCCCATCGTCAACGTGGTCTCGGGGACCTCGACCGGAAAGAAGGTCGCCCAGGTTGCTGCGACCGCCTCGGCACTGGGCCTCGGAGCCCTCGCCGCCTGGGACTACACCCAGAAGAAGCACGCGATTCTGCGCAACTACCCCGTTGTCGGGCACGCCCGGTACCTGCTCGAGTCGATCCGCCCCGAGATCCAGCAGTACTTCATCGAAAGGAACTGGGACGGACGACCATTCAATCGCGAAACGCGCACGACCATCTATGAACGGGCCAAGGGCATCCACTCGGAGCAGGCCTTCGGCACGGAACGCGATGTCGAGCGCAAGGACTACGAGGCGCTCGTGCACTCGGCCGTCCCGCTGTCCAATCCGAGGGTGCCGCCGAAGGTCAGGGTCGGGGGCGAGAAGTGCACGCAGCCCTACGACGTCGCGCTGCTCAATGTCTCCGCCATGAGCTTCGGCTCGCTCAGCGACAATGCGATCCGGGCGTTGAACAAGGGGGCGGCGATGGGCGGATTCGCCCATGACACCGGCGAGGGAGCGATCACGCCCTATCACCGGGAGTTCGGTGGGGACCTCATCTGGGAGCTCGGCAGCGCCTACTTCGGGGCGCGGACCGATGACGGGCATTTCGATCCGGACAAGTTCGCCGAGAAGTCGCAGGACCCGCAGGTCAAGATGACCTCGCTCAAGCTGTCGCAGGGAGCGAAGCCGGGCATCGGCGGGGTCCTGCCTGGGCCCAAGGTCTCCAAAGAGATCGCCGAGATCCGCGGCATTCCCGTCGCCGAGACGTGCATCAGCCCTCCGAACCACAGCGTGTTCACGACCCCGATCGAACTCATGCAGTTCATCGACCGGATGCGCGAGCTCTCGGGCGGCAAGCCCGCCGGCTTCAAGCTCTGCGTCGGGTCCCGCACCGAGTTCCTCGCGATGTGCAAGGCGATGATCGAAACCGGGATCACCCCGGACTTCATCATCGTCGACGGCTCCGAGGGCGGGACGGGGGCGGCACCCCTGGAGTTCGAGGACAATGTGGGCCTGCCCCTGACCCAGGGGCTGATGACCGTCCACAATGCCCTGGTCGGCACCGGTCTGCGGGACAAGATCAAGGTCGGAGCGGCCGGGAAGATCGCGAGCGGATCCGACATCGTCAAACGGCTCATCCAAGGCGCCGACTACACGAACTCGGCGCGGGCGATGATGATGGCGATCGGCTGCATCCAGGCCATGGTCTGCCACACCGGCAAGTGCCCGGTCGGAGTCGCGACGCAGAATCCGCGCCGGACCCGGGCACTCGACGTGGCGGACAAGGCCGAACGGGTGAAGAACTACCAGGAGAGCACCGTCGCCGAGGCGGTTCGGATCATGGCCTCGATGGGAATCACCCATCCGGACCAGCTGGAGCCGACCATGCTGCGCCGCAACATCTCGCCGTCGGAGTCCTGGTCGTATGCCAAGCTCTACGACTGGCTCGAGCCGGGTGAACTGCTCGGCGACACCCCGAGTGAGTGGGCCGCCGACTGGGCCGCGGCCCGACCCGACACCTTCCACCTCCGCTGGGGGCAGAGCCGGTAGGCGTCGACGTTCACCCCATCACGAGACCGTTGTCGACGACGAGGTTCTGGCCCGTGACCGCGCGGGATGCCGGTGAAGCGAAGAACACGACCGCCGAGGCGAACTCCTCCGGAGTGGTCACGTGGCCGAGGGCGGAGGCGGCTGCGATCTGGTCGAACACCTCGGCGGGGGTGGCCGAGGAGGCGTCGGTGGTCCGCAGCAGACCGCCCGAGACCATGTTGACCCGGACTCCGATCGGGCCCAGGTCCTTCGCGAACGTCCTCGTCAGCGACAGCAGCGCCGCCTTCGCCGCGGTGTAGTCGTGGTAGGGCACGACGGGATTCTGGACGAGGTTCGAACCGATGTTGATGACCCGACCCGACCCGATCTCCCGGAACCCGCGCATCGCGGCCTGCACGGTGTTGAGCGCGGCTTCCACGGTGCCGTGGAACTGGTCGGCGAAGTCCGAGTAGTCGATCTCGTCGGCGGGCTGTCGCTCGTCGCCGTTGAAGGAGAAGTCGACGAGGGCGCTGTTGACCACGGTCGAGACCGGTGCACCGAACTCGGCATGAGCGGCTTCGAACATCGCGTCCACGGCGCGGGAGTCTGTGACATCGGCCTCGATCGCCACAGCCCGTCCTCCACGGGCACGGATCGACTCGGCGAGCTCCTCGGCGGCCTCGGCGGAGTAGCGATAGTTGACGACGACCGCGGAGCCCTCGTGTGCGAACGCCTTCGCGATCGACGCCCCCAGGCCTCGGCCCGCGCCCGTGACCAGGACGATCTGATCTTCCAGCGGCAGCGCCGAGGTGGTGAACGCACGTGCATTGCTCATCGGTGTGACTCCTGTGCTCAGACGGTGGCCTGCGTCGGTCTGCTGACGGTTCCACCGTCCAGCCTACCGGGCCCGCCGCATCGAACGGCCGGGCCGCGCACCTGTGAACGAGGTTCTGACAGCGCCCTCAGGTTGGCGGATATAGGATTGGCTTCGGGCTTCTTCGCCTCGTCCGCCCCGATCCCGGCCTCCGGCCGGGTCTCATCGCGGGCCGGAGTGGGGCGGGCCAGAAGACTGGACAGGACTACCCGAAGAGGGATGAGAACTTCAATTGGCGAACGGCAACGCAACTTTCCGGCATTCGAATGTGGCGCTCCTCGGTCTGGCCGAGACGGTGGCGCCCAATCGAGTGGCCTCCCAGGAATTCGACGAGCGTCTCGCCGATACCCTCTCCACCCTCAACCTTCCCACCGGACTGCTGCAGCGCGTGGCAGGGGTCGAGGCCAGACGCAACTGGGACGAACCGCACCAGTTCGTCGACGGTGCGATCGCCGCCGGGAAGAAGGTCCTCGCCGAGGCGGACGTCCCGCCTGAGGCCATCGGTCTGATGGTCAACACCTCCGTCACCCGTGAGCACCTGGAGCCCTCCGTCGCCGTCGGGGTCCACGCCGGGATCGGACTGGGACCGCAGGCGATGAACTTCGACATCGCCAACGCCTGCCTCGGGTTCGTCAACGGCATGACCTTGGCCGCGTCCATGATCGATGCCGGCCAGATCGAGTACGCCCTGGTGGTGGCGGGCGAGGACGCCTCCCGCGTGCAGGAGGCGACGCTGAAACGGCTCACCCGCCCGGGCATCACCCGCGATGAGTACCTCAACGAGTTCGCCTCCCTGACACTCGGCTCGGGTGCGGCCGCCGCCGTCCTCGGCCCCGCGGACAAGCACCCCGAGGGTCACCGCGTCATCGGCGGAATCACCCGGGCCGCCACCCAGCACCACGAACTGTGCGTGGGCGACCACAACGGAATGTTCACCGATGCGAAGGGCCTGCTGGCCGGTGGCATGGAGCTCGTCGTCGCCGCCTGGGAAGAGGCCCATCAGGACGGATGGGACTGGCGGAGCATGGATCGCTACGTCATGCACCAGGTCTCCG
>JAPSIC010000223.1 GCA_031179165.1 Brevibacterium sp. | reverse complement strand
CCTCGATCTACGACTCCCCGGCCTTCGTCTCCCGCAGGCCCGATCACGTCCACGTCCTCCGCGACTCCGCCCCCACCGAGGTGGTGCCCGGCGTCGAGATCGTCGGAGCACCATGGTTCTCCAAGCGCCCCCAGGGGGACCTCGTCGCGGAGGCGACCGGCGACCTCGCCGAGGTGCCCGCCGGCACCGTGCGCATCATCGCCGGTCACGGAGCCGTGAGCACCCTCGATCCCGATCGGGACTCGTTGGCGACGATCGATGTCGACCATCTGCGCAGGGTGCTCGACGAGGACCGGGCGCAGTTCGTCGTCCTCGGCGACCGGCACGCGACCCATGCGGTCGACGAGCGGATCTGGTACCCGGGTTCTCCGGAGGTCACCTCACGCCGGGAGGACGACCCCGGCAACGTCCTCCTCGTCGACATCGACACCGACACCCGCGCCTGCACCGTGGAGAAGCTGCACATGGGCCGGTGGTCGTACCGCGTGGTCGAGGAGGACCTCAACTCGGCCGAGGATGTCACCCGCCTCGAGCGGCGGCTGGCCGAACTTCCCGACAAGGACCGCACCGCCGTCTGGCTCATCCTCCGGGGGACGTTGTCGACCGCGGCGAAGGCGAGGCTCGACGAGGTGCTCGACCATGCCCAGGACCTCTTCGCCCTGGTGTCGCTGTGGGACAGGCACACCGACCTCGCCGTCATCGCCGCCGACGAGGACTTCGCCGGCCTCGGCCTCAGCGGCTTCACCCAGCAGGCGCTCGACGACCTGTCCGGACTGGCCGCCGGGGAGGACGAGACCGCTCGCATCGCCCAGGACGCGCTGGGACTGCTCTACCGATTTGCCAGGAGCGGATCATGAGACTCCATTCCATCCGACTGCAGAACTACCGCGGCATTACCGACGCGACCGTCGACTTCGCCGCGGGCGTGACGGTCATCGAAGGTCCGAACGAGGTCGGGAAGTCCTCGATCGCGCAGGCGATCAAGCACCTGCGCGAGGACAAGTCGTCCTCGAAGAAGCAGGGCATCAAGGACATCCAGCCCGTCGGGGCCGACGTCGGCCCCGAGGTGGAGCTGCACCTGACGACGGGCGAGTACGAACTGAGGTACCGCAAGCGCTGGCTCCGGCAGCACACCACCGAACTGACCATCGTGCGTCCGAACCCGGAACAGGTCACCGGCGACGAGGCCCACGACCGGTTCCTGTCGATCCTGGATGACACGGTCGACGTCGACCTGCTCGTGGCCCTCGACGTGGCGCAGGGGGAGAGCCTGGAACAGGCCTCGCTGGCGCAGATCAAGGCCCTGCACAACGCACTCAGCGACTCCGGGGCCGAGGTCGGCGACCACGACGAGTTCCTCGACAGGATCGAAGAGGAGTACGCCAAGCACTTCACGAGATCGGGCAGGCCCACCGGCGACTACCGGGAGGCGCAAGCGGCCCTGCCCGACGCGGAGGCGGAGTACCAGGAGATGGTCGACCGCGGTCGCGGCATGGACGACCTCGTCGACAATCACGCACGAGCCGTCGCCCGGCTGGAGTCGGTGCGGGCACAGCTCGAGACCGCACGCGCGGATCTGGAAGAGGCCGAGCAGTCCGCTGCTGCGGTCGCCGAGCTCAGGACGGCCCTCGATGACGCCACGACGCGTGCGGCTGCGGTCGAACGCGATCTCCAGGTCGCCCGCGACGCCCTGACCCGACGCCATACTCTCCTGGAGGACCTGTCGGCGAGCGAGGACGCCTCGCGGTCGGCCCGCGAGACCCTGGCGACCCTGGAACCGGACCTGGCCGAGCATGAGAAGGAGTTCGACTCCGCGCAGAAGAGCCTGGACACGGCACAGTCGACTCTCGACGAATCGCGAGACGAGGAGAAGCGCGTGAGCCGCAGGCTCGCTCGCGCCCGAGCGAGGGCCCAGCGCACGGTCCTCGGCGACCGGTTGGACAGCATCCGGGCCCACGACGAGAAGAGGGCGCAGGCGCAGGCGACGATCCGGTCGATCTCCGTCACGCAGGCCGACGTCGACCGGCTCAGCTCACTCGAGACGGAGCTGCGGATCGCCGAGAACGCGAAGACCGCTGCGGCCGCGCAGGTGTCGATCACCCGCCTGGGAGAGCCGGCGGTCCTCGTCGACGGCACCGAGATCGGCACCGATGCCGGGGAGGACTTCGCCGTCACCAAGGATCTGCGGATCAGCATCGCCGGCATCGCCGAGCTCGCCGTCCGCCCCGGTGTCTCACCCTCGGAGCTCGACGCCGCGGTTCGGCACGCGCGCCGGGCCTTCGACGCGGAACTCGCCCACCTCGACGTCGAGACCCTCGCACAAGCACGGGCACGGGCGCAGGAGCGCGCCGATGCCGAGGCCGTGCGGTCCGAGGTCGACGCCACGCTGCAGGTGCTCCTCGGCAAGGACAAGCGGGAGGACCTCGAGGCGGCGCTGGCCCGGGCCGAGCAGGTCGTCGGCGATGAATCGGCGGAGGCGGGCGGCGGCTCGGACGAGGCGGGCGGCGACTCGGACGAGGCGGACATCGACGAGCTGGAGGCCGCTCAGTCCGCTGCGGAGAAGAAGTCGGAGGCGCTGCAGGCCGAGGTCGATCGCGCCCGGCAGGTGGTCGAGCAGAAGCGGGCGGTGCGAGACCGGTTCCGCGAGGATCTGGTGCGGGCGCAGACCACGGCCCAGGAGACGCAAGCGCAAGTCGAACGACTGCGGGCAGCGGTGGCCGAGGCACGAACGGCCGAGCCCGATGAGACTCTGGCCGATATCGTCGACGAGCTCGAGGCGCAGGCGGAGCGTGCGGGGGAGGAAGTCGCCGAGGCCCGTGCCGCCTACCACGCAGCCGATCCCGAATCGCTGACGATGCAGCTGGAGAACGCCCGCCAGCTGGTCGTGGGCAAGGAGCGGCAGCGCGAGGAGGATCGGCAGAAGGTCGACCAATTGGCCGCCCTCATCGACGACCGGGCCAGTGAGGGCATCTACGAGAAGCGGGCCGCTGCCGAGCAGCGGCTCGAGCAGGCCCGCTCGACCCTGGCCCGTCTCGAGCGACGCGCCAAGGCGATCGAGCTGCTGCGCACGACCGTGCTCAATCGGAAGAACGAGGCCCAGCGGAGGTACGTCGGACCGTTCCGGGAGCAGATCGAGCGCTTGGGACGGCTGGTGTTCGGCCCGGGCTTCGCGGTGGAGGTGTCGGACAACCTGGAGATCGTCTCCCGCACCATCGATGATCGGACGGTGCCGTTCGAATCGCTCTCGGGCGGGACGAAGGAGCAGCTGTCGCTCATCGGCCGTCTCGCCGTGGCCACCCTCGTCGACGCCGATTCCGGAG
>JAPSIC010000095.1 GCA_031179165.1 Brevibacterium sp. | reverse complement strand
GGGGCGCCCTCCTCGCGCAGGATCCGCAGCACATCGGCATGGGCGTCACGGTCGTGGATCTGCAGGGCGCGACCGGTGCGCTTGGCGATCTCGATGTGGGCGCGGAAGGAGCGCTGCTGTTCGGCGATCCCCTCGTCCCCGGTCCGGAAGTAATCGAGGCCGGTCTCGCCGACGACGCGCATCCGGTCGTGGGAGACCACGAGGGATTCGATCTCGGTCAGCGCCTCGTCGAGCAGGCCGCGCTCGGCCAGCCGGGGCGCCTCGTTCGGGTGAAGAGCCGCTCCCCCGAGCATCCAAGTGCGCCCGGTCGACCGGCCGGAGTCTTCGCAGTCTCCGCCTGCCCCGTTGCGGCCGGCGTACTCGTCGGCGACGAGCCGGGCCGTCCACCTGGCGGCGGCCAGATCGCAGCCGATCTGCACGATCCTGCGCACACCGGCCGCCTGCGCCGTGTCGTGGAAGAAGTCGAGCTCGGGGAACTCCTCGTCGTCGGTGGGTGCGAGCTGCGGCTCCGGCTCCCCCTGGCCCAGCGGCAGGCGCGCCCCGGTGCAGATGTCGAGATGCGTGTGGGTGTCGACCCCCGGGTGGGCAAGCGGAACCGGCACCGGAGGGTAGGTTCCGGCGGCACGAGAGGCCACTACTCCTCCACGAACTTCGGGAACACCGGCTCGGGCTTCGGCAGCGGTGTGCCCGGAACCAGCGGCTGGGCGATCGCAGCGAAGGACCGCGGGTCCGCCTCGGCGGCGGCGACTCCGGCCTCGGCGGACTGCGCGGAGGCGGCGCCGATCCCTGCGGCTGCGACACCGGCGCCGGCGGCGACGCCGATGCCTGCGTCCACGGTCACCGGGGCCATCGCCTCGGCGCCACAGCCGTTCTCGATCGCGGTGCTCAGCACCTTGGCGCCGGCCTCGGCCTCGCCCTTGGCCACGCCGAGCAGATCGAGGATCCTGCCGGCGGACTCGGGCATGACGGGCTGGATGAGGATGGAGATGATGCGCACGACCTCGATCGTCACCCACAGCACGGTGGCCATCCGGTCGAGATCCGTCTTCTTCAGCTTCCACGGCTCCTGCGCGGAGAAGTAGCGGTTCGCCTCCGAGAGCACCTTCCAACAGGCCTCGACGTAGAGGTGGAGGGCCTGGGTGTCGATATGGCGGCGAGCGGTGTCGAGCACGGCGCGCGCCTTCTCGAGCAGGGCCTCGTCGGCCTCGGTGAGTTCACCGGGCTGCGGCACCTGGGCGTCGCAGTTCTTCGCGATCATCGACAGCGAGCGCTGCGCGAGGTTCCCGTACTCGTTGGCGAGGTCGGCGTTCTTGCGGGTGATGATCGAGTCCTTGGTGTACGAACCGTCCTGGCCGTAGGAGAACTCGCGGAAGAGGAAGAACCGGAGGGTGTCGAGTCCGAACGCCTCGACGAGGTCGATGGGATCGACGACGTTGCCGACGGACTTCGACATCTTCTCGCCCGCGTTGAAGAGGAACCCGTGGGCATGGATGCGCTTGGGCAGTTCGATGCCGGCGCTCATCAGGAACGCGGGCCAGTACACGGCGTGGAAGCGGGTGATGTCCTTGCCGATGATGTGGACGTCGGCCGGCCACCACTTCGCGAACCTCTCCTCGTCGTCGGGGTAGCCGACGGCGGTGATGTAGTTGGTCAGGGCGTCGATCCACACGTACATGACGTGCTTCTCGTCGCCGGGCACCGGCACACCCCAGTCGAAGGTCGTGCGGGAGACCGACAGGTCCCTGAGCCCGGAGGCGACGAAGGACGCGATCTCGTTGCGCCGCGAGTCCGGGCCGAGGAACTCGGGGTGGTTCTCGTACAGGTCGAGCAGCTTGTCCTGGTACTTCGACAGGCGGAAGAAGTAGGACTCCTCCTCGGTCCAGGTGACCTCGGTGCGGGTCTCCTTCGAGTAGCGGACGCCGTCGACGATTTCAGTTTCGGACTCGTCATAGTAGGCCTCGTCGCGGACCGAGTACCAGCCCGAGTAGGTGTCGAGGTAGATGTCCCCGGCCTCCTCGAGCCGACGCCACACGGCCTGACAGGTCGCGTAGTGGTCGGGGTCGGTGGTGCGGATGAACCGGTCGTAGGTCGAGCCGAGCGCCAGCTGGGTATTACGGAAGCTCGCGGCATTGTCGTCGGCGAGCTGCTTGGGGGTGATGCCGAGCCTGTTCGCCGACTGCAGCATCTTCAGGCCGTGCTCGTCGGTGCCGGTGCAGAAGAAGACCTCATGGTTGTCGAGGCGCTTGAACCGGGCGAGAGCATCGGCCGCGATGTATTCGTACGCATGCCCGATGTGGATGGCCCCGTTGGGGTAGGCAATGGCTGTCGTCAAGTAATAACCCATAGGTCACTCAGTCTAAGGGACGCGGTGTGCCGGTTCCGTGCGGGGCCACGGGGCGGGCGGGGGTCGGCGGGTCGACCCCTCACTCCTGGTGGAGCCAGGCCTCGTAGATCTCGCGCTTGGACAGGCCGAAGCGCTGCGCCACCTGACCGGCGGCCTCCTTCGCCCGGACCCCCGACTCGACCAGCGCGGCCACCTCGCCGAGGTGGTCCTCCGGCTTCGTCTCCTCCGGTGTCGCGCCGGCCACGACCAGGGTCAGCTCCCCGCGCAGCCCGGCGGCCGCCCGGTCCCGCAGCGAGGCGACGGTTCCGCGCAGGGTCTCCTCGTACGTCTTGGTCAGCTCCCGGCTGATGCTCATCGGTCGGTCGGCGCCGAGGACGGAGTGGAGATCATCCATCGTTTCGGCGATCCGGTGCGGGCTGTCGAAGAAGACCATCGTGCGCCTCTCGGCCTTGAGCTCCTCGAGCAGCTTCCGGCGGGCTCCCGGCTTCCGGGGCAGGAACCCCTCGAAGGTGAACCGGTCGCTCGGCAGTCCCGAGACGGCGAGCGCCATCAGCACCGCGGAGGGACCGGGTGTGGCGGTGATCGGGAGATCCGCCTCGGCGCAGGCCCTGACGACGCGATAACCGGGGTCCGAGACGGCGGGCATTCCGGCGTCGCTGAGCAGGACGACCGTCTTGCCGGCGCGGATGAGCTCGACGATCTCGGGCGCGCGGCTGTGCTCGTTGTGGTCGAAGACGCTGATCACCCGCTTGGTGTGCTCGAGGTCGAGTCGCTGGGCCAGGGAGAGGAACCGGCGGGTGTCCTCGGCGGCGATGATGTCGGCCGTCGTGATCGCCTGCTGCATCCGCAGTGACGCATCGCCGAGGTTGCCGATCGGGGTGCCGACGAGCACCAGTCGACCGCCGATGGGGTCGACGATGGGGTCGAGCCCGACCGAGAGGTCCTCATCCGCGTCGGCGGCTTCGTCGAAGGGCTGCTCGGGTGCGGAGGTGCTCATCCTCAGGAGACGCCGGCCGCGAAGAACGCTCCGCCCAGGATGAGCACGAAGATCAGCACGTAGACGATCCAGAAGAGCACCCACAGGGCGGTGCCGATGTACCCGACCCAGAGTGCGCCCTTCGCCATGCCCTCGCCGCGCTCACCGCGTTCGCGGATCTGCTTGAGCGCGATGTGGCCCATCACGATGCCGGCGATTCCCGCGATGAAGATGGAGGAGACGAAGCCGAAGATCGACGCCACCAGAGCGATGATCGCCAGCGTGTTGTTCGGAGGCAGCATCGGGTAGCCGGCGGCCGAGCCCGCGTAGTTGGGGTGCGCCCCGTAGGCGGCTGGGGCCCCGTAGGCCGAACCCGAGTGGTAGCTGGCCGGCGCATAGCTGCCGTTCGACCCGCTGGGGTAGGGGGAATTGAAGGCGGGTCCGGACTGAGGACGCTCCTGCTGGTAGTACATGTCTGGATTGTTCCAGTTGTTCTGACTGCTCATTGCCCTGCTCTCCTTGAACTCATCTCCAACGGTACCCAGTCGTCAGGCGCAGCCCAAGGTGGGGATGTTGCAATCCTGTTTCAGCGGCCTGGCCGTTCGGCGCTTTCCCGGCCTCAGTTGAAGGCACCCACGAGCCCGAAGAATGCCAGCGCCGCGCCGGCGAACATGATGAGCAGGATCAGGTAGAGCAGCGCCATGATGATCCCGACGGTCCCCAGCACCAGTCCGGCGGTGGCCCGACCGGTGCCTCTTTCGCGTCTCTGCTTCACCTGCCGCAGCCCCTTGACGCCGAAGACGACCGCCAGGATCGGCGCGAACCACAGAACCATGGTCACGACTATGAAGAACCAGCCGACATAGGGGAGGAAGAATGCGAGCAGCTGGCAGACGATCCCGCCGACCAGCCCGAGGATTCCCCACCACAGGGACCAGTTCGCTGTGCCGTTGACCTTCGGCTCCACGGGCATCGCCATCGGCGGCCCGTAAGCGCAGGCGTTCTGAGACCCTCCGGCCGGCGGCTGCTCCGCCGACCACCGACCGGCCTGCTGCCACCCGGCCTGCGGGGGCCGACCGGACTGCTGGTACGGATCGTAGGACACGGGTTCACCGACTTCTTCGCTGCAGGTTCACTGACTGCTTCCACCCTAGAGGAGCCGTGAACGAGGTGGGCGCTTGGCACCTTAAACTTGTCGGTGATGAACCAGCCCCAGGATCCCCATGCGCCGAGGCGGTCCCCCGACCCCGGAGCCAGGACGGTGCACGAACCCGCGGCTCGGACCGACCCCGCGGCTGTGACCGAATCCGCGGCCCCTTCCCCCTCCGGGACCAGCACACTCATGGCCAGGGAGCAGCGAGCGCGACGACGCGAGGCGATCCTCGCCGATGCCGCCGCCATCCGTCGTCGTCTCTTCACCGCGGGAATGTGGGCGACTCGGGCGCCTGTGTGGATGTGGCCGGTGCTGCTCCTGATCACCGTCGCCGGGGGCGTGCTGCGCCTGTTCCGCCTCGACTTCCCGCATCGCCTCATCTTCGACGAGACCTATTACGTCAAGGACGGGTACTCCGTCTTCAGGTTCGGCTACGAGAGATCCTGGCCCGAGGACGCCGACGACTCCTTCAACGCCGGCGATCCCAGCGTCATCGAGTCGACCCCCGAATACGTCGTCCACCCTCCGCTGGGCAAATGGATCATCGGCGCCGGAATCCACCTGTTCGGCGCCGACGACTCGTTCGGCTGGCGCTTCTCGGTCGCCATCCTCGGCACCGCGACGATCTTCCTCATCGGCTTCATCGCCTGGAAGCTGCTGCGCTCGGCGTTCTTCGCCTGTGTCGCGGCGGGACTGCTCGCCATCGACGGTGAGCACTTCGTCCACTCGCGCACCAGTCTCCTCGACATCATCCTGATGGCGTTCATCCTGCTCGCCTTCGCGTTCATCGTCCTCGACCGCGAGCACGTGACGAAGCGGCTGGCCACCTGGTCGGCCTCGACGCTCAGTCCCGACCCGGACCGGTCTGCGTCCACCGACGCGACCGCAAGCCCTTCCTCCACCGCCCGACGCCGCCGGGACGCGCTCAGCTTCGGGCCCCGCCTCGGAGTGCGAGGGTGGCTGGTGGCGGCCGGGATCAGCCTCGGGCTGGCGATGGGTGTGAAGTGGTCGGGCCTCTATGCTGTCGCGGCCTTCGGGATCCTCGTCGTCACCTGGGACGTGCACTCGCGGCACCGCGCCGGGGCCGTCCATCCCTGGCTCGGCGCGCTGATCAGGGACAGCGTGCCAGCGTTCCTCAAACTGGTGCCCGTCGCGTTCGTCACCTACGTCGCCACCTGGACGGGTTGGATCCTCTCCGACGACGCCTGGGACCGGCAGTGGGCCGCCGAGACCCCCGGCTGGTGGCAGGCGCTGCCGTCCTGGCTCGACTGGCTGCCCGGGCTGGCCCATTACCACTACACGGCGTACTCCTTCCACGTCGACCTCGACTCCGAGCACCCCTACATGTCCAACCCCTGGGGCTGGATCGTGCAGTGGCGGCCCACCTCCTTCTACTACGAGTCGCTGAGCCAGGGCGACCTGGGCTGTGCGGCGGCGAAGTGCTCCTCGGCGATCACCTCGGTGGGCAATCCCGTCATCTGGGGCCTGGCGCCCGTCGCGATCCTCATCGCCCTGGCCGCCTGGATCCTGCGCCGCGATGTCCGCGCCGGGGTCATCCTCGCCGGCCTCGCCGCGACCTGGCTGCCGTGGTTCGCCTACCAGGACCGCACCATCTTCACCTTCTACACGATCGTCATGGTGCCCTTCGTCGTCCTCGCCCTCACCTACTGCCTCGCCCTGCTGTGGGGTCGGGCCCCTGCCGGCCTCCCCCGCGGCAGACCGGTGCCGCCGCCCCTGCTCCTGCGCCGCCTCGGCGTCGGCCTCGTCCTCGTCGCCGCGATCATGGCATTCGCCTACTTCTGGCCGATCTACACCGGCGAGATCATCCCGTTCGAGTCCTGGAACTCCCGCATGTGGAACGTCACCTGGCGCTGACCTGCGCCTGACCAGGCCCGATGGGAGCCGTCACGGCTTCGCCATCCCCCCGTCGCCTCGGCGCCACTGTCTGTTCACTCAGGCGTCACGACGTCTCGTTAGCGTCGCATCATTGTGATTGCAGAAACGACGACGACACGCCCCGACCGCCCGGCGACGCCTGACCGCCCGCACCGGACCGTGGCGATCATCCCGGCCCGTGGCGGCTCCAAGGGCATCCCGCTGAAGAACCTGCAGAAGGTCGCCGGGATCTCGCTGCTGGCCCGCGCGATCCACGCGGCCCGGGCGACCCCGAGCATCGACCGGGTGATCGTGTCCACCGACCACGAGGACATCGCCGCCGAGGCGGTCCGCGCCGGCGCCGAGGTGTCCCACCGTCCCGCTGACCTCGCCGGGGACAGTGCGACGAGCGAGTCGGCCCTGATCCACACCCTGACCGGTCTCGACGAGCACTTCGACACCACCGTGTTCCTCCAGTGCACCTCCCCGTTCATCGATTCCGCCTCGATCGACAACGCGGTGCGCACCGTCGCCTCGGGCGGTGCCGATGTCGTGTTCTCGGCCGTCGAGGACCATTCCTTCCTATGGCGCCTCGACGAGGACGGTCACGCCGTCGCCGTCGGCCACGACGCCTCATTCCGTCCCCGCCGGCAGGACCGGGCGAAGCACTTCAATGAGACCGGCGCCTTCTACGTCATGCGCACCGAGGGACTGCTGGTCAACGAGCACCGGTTCTTCGGCCGGATCGCGATCGAGGAGGTCCCGCCCGAGCATGCCCGCGAGATCGATGACATGTCCGACCTGACCCTGGTCCGGGCGATCGCCTCGACGCAGGAGACGGCGGAGATCATCGACGTAGACGCGCTCGTCACCGACTTCGACGGCGTCCACACCGACGACGGCGCCTACGTCGACGAGGACGGCAATGAGCAGGTCCGCGTCCACCGCGGCGACGGGATGGGCGTCTCGCGACTCGTGCGAGCCGGCGTGCCGGTGATGATCCTGTCGAAAGAACGCAATCCAGTCGTCACCCGCAGGGCCCAGAAACTTCACGTCGATGTCACTCAGGGCGTCGATGATAAGGCTCGGGTCCTGCGTGCGTGGATCGACCGGAACGGTCTTGACGCGTCCCGCGTGGCCTACGTCGGCAACGACATCAACGACCTCGAGGCCTTCGACGTCGTCGGCTGGCCCATCGCCGTCGCCGACGCCCACCCGAAGGTGCGGGCCGCGGCCCGCGTGGTCCTCGACCGGCCGGGCGGCCGCGGCGCGGTCCGGGAGGTCTGCGACCTCATCCCGGTCCGGGCGGAGCCGACGGCGCAAGCGCTGAGGTCCTCCATCCCGCAGACCGTCCACCGCCAGCCGGCCCTGCTGCACGCGCAGCACTGAACCCCGACAGCCCAGAACTCCAGACAACCCAGCACCACTCAACATCGAAAGCAGGTTCCATGACTGATCAGCTCGCTCCCGTGGCCATCGGAAATCACCTCATCGGCGACGGCCAGCCCGTGTACATGATCGGCGAGATCGGCATCAACCACAACGGTGACGTGGAGATCGCCAAGCAGCTCATGGACGTCGCCGTCACCGCCGGTGCCCAGGCCGTGAAGTTCCAGAAGCGCAACCCCGACGTCGCCGTCCCCGAGCACCAGAAGTCGAAGATGCGCTCCACCCCGTGGGGCGAGATGACCTACCTCGAGTACAAGCACCGCGTCGAGTTCGGGCGTGAGGAGTACGCGGAGATCGACCGCTACGCCAAGGAGATCGGCCTGCAGTGGTTCGCCTCCCCGTGGGACACGGATTCGGTGGACTTCCTCGAGACCGAGTTCGACGCCCTGACCTACAAGGTCGCCTCCGCCTCACTCACCGACTTCGAGCTGCTGCGCGCGATCGCGGCCACCGGCAAGCCGGTCCTGTGCTCCTCGGGCATGTCCGACTGGGCCACCCTGGACGCCGCCGTCGAGGTCTTCGACCGCGACCGGCTCATCCTCATGCACGCCACCTCGACCTATCCGCTGCCTCCCGAGGAGGTCAACCTCGCCGCCATCCCCGCGATGCGCGAGCGCTACGGCGTGCCGGTCGGCTACTCGGGCCACGAGCTGGGCCTGGAGATCTCCTTCGCCGCCGCCGCCCTGGGTGCTGCGACGATCGAGCGCCACATCACCCTCGACTCCTCGATGTGGGGCTCGGACCAGTCCGCCTCGATGGAGCCGCGCGAGTTCACCTCGCTGGTCAAGGGCGTGCGCGTGCTCGAAGTCGCCCGCGGCGACGGCGTCAAGCGGATCATGCCGGGCGAGGAGTCGAAGATCGACTCCCTCCGCAAGGTCTCCGTCTGACGTCTCCCCATCCGTCGGAGACCCCCGTCCGACGATCGCCGCTCCCCTCCACCCGACGTCCCCCATTGCGACCGCCTCGGCGCTCCCCCGGAGCTCGCCGAGGCGGTCGTACGACACCACTCCTGCACACAGCGTTCGAAGGACCACGTTTGACCACCGACCTGAGCATCATCATCCCGGCCAAGAACGGCGCCCCCTATCTGAGCACGATGTTCCGATCGCTGCTCAGGCAGGGCCCGATCTGGGACCGGGCCCAGCTCATCTTCATCGACGACGGCTCGACCGATGAGACACCGGAGGTGCTCGACAGGTTCGCCGAGGCGTTCCCCCGGTTCGAGGTGCTGACGAACCCCGTCGCCGGTGGGTTGGCCAACGCGCGGAACCAGGGGCTCGACGCGGCCGAGGGGGAGCACATCGTCTTCCTCGACGGCGATGACTGGCTGGCCCCGGGGCACCTGCCGGTGATGCTCGAGTCGATCGACCGCCTCGGCGTCGACTTCGTCCGCTGCGACCACACCACGGTGCAGGGAACCCGCCGGGCCCGGAGGCTCGCACCGATGTCGGTCCGTGATGTCGCACTGGATCCGCGGGTGGGCATCACCCCGGTCCACGACTCGACGATGGTCGACTATCCGTACGCCTGGGCGGGGATCTTCCACCGCCGGCTGCTCGAGCGCGGGATCCTCAAGTTCCCGGAGAACTTCATGACCGCCGAGGACCGCTCCTGGATCTGGCGGCTGCACCTGCAGGCCGACTCGTTCGCCGTCGTCGACGCGCCGGGGATCCTCTACCGGCGCGGGGTCGCGACCTCGCTGACGCAGATCCTCGACGAGCGCCAGCTCGACTTCATCCGCGCGTTCGGGCAGATCTTCGACCTCATCGATCATGACGAGCACGCCGCGGAGTACTGGCCGAAGGCGATCCGCAACTGGCTGGCGATCCTCGACCATCAGATCGGGCGCTTCACCACCTCGCCGGCCTCCCTGCGCGCGCAGCTGCGCCGGGGTGCGGCGGCCGTGTCCGCGCAGATCCCCCGCGACCTCCTGCGCGAGGAGTTCGCCCATCAGAAGCCGAGCCGCCAGCTCAACGTCAGCAGCCACCTCGGCGACTCCCGCACCTACATCCTGGAGATGGTCAAGTGAAGCAGATCTTCCTGGTCTCGACGTTCTTCGAGCTGGTCTGCGTGGCCGCCGGCCTCGACTCCGGCGAGTTCGACTCCGTGGCCGCCCCCGCCCTGCTCGGCACCGGCGGGGTCCGGCCGGACCCCACGCCACGGGACCGCGAGCGCATCCTCCTGGTCAGCAACAACGCCTCGGTTCTCGAACTCGCCCCGTCCCTGATCGACGCCCCCGGTGCGAAGTCCCTCGTCGACCGCTTCGACCGGGTCATCGACCTCAACGAGACCCTGGCCCCTGCCCACCCCAGCTCCTGGAAGCCGTCGGCCGGTGACCTGCCGATGGTGGAGGCGCACCTGCGCCGCGGGTGGGACCTGGGGACTGACGAGATCGAACTCGTCCTCGAATCCCCGCAGGTCAACCCCGCCATCGCACTCGGCCGGGTGTTCTCGCGCGCGACCATCCGCGTCCACTCCGATGGGCTGATGACCTACGGTCCGACCCGCAGTCGGATCCCGCTGACCAACGGACAGCGGATGTCGACGCTGCACTACCTGCCGCTCGTCGAGGGTCTGCGCCCGCGCCTGCTCGCCGAGTTCGGCATCGTCGGCGCCCCGATGAGCCTCGAGGCCTTCCGTGCCGTGGTCGCCGAACTCGGCGAGCACACGGCGGCCGCACTCGACACGGCCCTCGGCACCGATCTGCGCGGGCGGTCCTGGGCGTTCGCCGTCGGCCAGTACCTCGCGGCCCTCGGCCTGCTCACCGAGGACGAGGAGACCGACCTCCACGTCTCGATGATCCGCCAGGCGGCTCGACGCGGCTTCGACACGGTCGTGTTCAAACCGCACCCGGCCGCACCGCCGACCCAGCTCGATCCCCTGTTCGCCGAGGCCCGGGCCCTCGGCGTCGACCTGCGGATCCTCGAGCTCTCGGTCCTCGCCGAGGTGGTCCTCGAGCGTCTGCGCCCGGCGCTGATCCTCGGCGGCTTCTCCACCGCCCTCGCGACGGCCCGCGCGGTGTTCGGGGTCCCGGCGGTCGCGGTCGGCAGCGATCTGCTGCTGGAGAAGATCACCCCCTACCAGAACAGCAACCGCATTCCCCTGACGATCATCGCCGAGGTGTGCGACGGCACGGGCACGGTCGGGAGCACCGACGAGGGCACGGTCCCGGGACCAGGCGCGGGCACTTCTCTCGAGCCCCACGAGCTGCAGGCGCTGGTCGACGCCGTCAGCTACTGCATGGCCCCCGAGTTCTCCCGCGAGCTGCGCACCGATGCCGAGGCCTTCCTCGCCCGCGTCTTCGCCGCCGAAGGCCCCGCGTCCGCCCACCGTCTCCGCCGCTACTTCAAACGGCGCCGGCTCACCGCCCTCGCCCTGCCCGGTGGGCAGACGAAGAGGATCGCCCCGCGGCGCCTGGTCCGCCGGACCGGATCCCTGGCATTCCACGCCGCGACCCGTCAGCAGCGTCGCCTGTTCCAACGACTGCGAGGATGATCATCATGTCCGCCCCCTCACCGACCTCGGCCCCGCCGCTGTCGATCGCGTTCGTCGAATCCCCGCTCCAGTTCCTCTCCGCGCTCGAGGCCCACACCGCCTGCGCCTCCCCCGATCGCTCCGGCGAGCTCCTCATCCGGGCCCGCGGCAGTGCGAAGGGGATGACGTCGTTCCTCGACGCCTTCGACGTGTCCTGGCTGCCCGAGACCGTCCATCTCGACCGTGCAGGCGCGAAGCCGGGCGTGCTGCGCACGCGCACGCCGGTCCGCATCTACCTCGGCGACGCCTGCTCCGGGCAGGTGCACAAGGCCCTGTCCCTGGCCTATCTCGAACGGAGACTGCCCGAGGTCGTCATCCTCGACGACGGGCTGGCCACCTATTCGACGATCGAGACCCTGTCCTCCTCCGAGAAGGGACCGCTGATCCGACCGCGGCAGAAGCTCAAGCCCTCGCGGACGGTGATGGCCGCCTACGTCGCCGATCGCCTGCGCGGGCTCGCGGCCTCCGGGCGGCTCGGCTGGCATACGGCCCTGCCCGTGCCCGAGCGGCTGAACGAGCAGTTCACCGCCGGCGGCGGGCACATCACCCGGCACCGGTTCGAGTTCCTCCAGACCCTGCCCACCGGCGGCAGCCATCCCCGCGACAACCCGGTCATCGGCTCGGCGCTGGCCGCCGACGGTCTGATCTCGACCGAAGCCTACCGGGCGTGGCTCGACTCGATCATCGACAAGGGGCCGATCACCTACTACCCGCACCGCCGCGAGGCCGACGAGTTCCTCGCCGAGCTCGGCCGCGACCCCCGGGTGAGGATCAAACACGTCGGCCTGCCGATCGAGCTGCGGCTGGTCAATCTGCCGCCGAATTCGACGATCCGCAGCCTGCCCAGCACGGCGGTCGTGTCATTGGCCGTGCTCAACCCCGAGGTCACCGTCGACGTCACCGAGATCCCGGGCGAATGGTGGACCGGGAGCGCACCGGATAGTCTGCGTACGTCTCTCAACTCCCAAACACTGCAGGCCCATGTCCGACACTGAGCACCCCGAGGCGATCCGGATCGTCTCGATCTCCGACAGCGAGTCGTACCTGAAATGGGCCTGCGCGCTGCTGAGCGCCCTGCCCGGCGTCGACGCCCACGTCTGCCTCGTCGACAACCCGATCCTGCCGACCCCGGACCAGATCGCCCACGCCGTGGCCGGCACCGCCTGGCAGGGACGGACGATCCCCGTGATCTCCCGCGCCGAGGTGGCCTCCACCGTCACCGCTGACCGCGCGGACATCGTCCTGGCCGCGGCCACCGGGCCCGTCGTCGCCCAGATCTACGCGAGCGCCCATGGACTGTCCCCGCGCCCGGCCCTCGTCTCCGGGCTGCCCGGGATGGGCCTGCCCGCCCGGTCGAAGGGGATGCGCTACCGCCGCCTCGGCGACGCCTTCATCGCCCACTCGCACTTCGAGGTCAGCGAGTACGAGCGCATCAGCGCCAAGGTCCAGGTCCCCGCCGAGGTGCTCCTCGCACGACTGCCGATGCTGAAGTCCGCGTGCATCCCGCGCCCGGTGGCCGCGGATGCGTCCGCGGCTCCGGGCCGGCTCGTCTTCGCCACGCAGGCGAAGGTCCCCGCTGAGCACGAGGACAGGGTCGAGATCCTCAGGGCTCTGGCCCGCTTCGCCGAGGCGCACCCCGGGTCACGCGCGATCATCAAGGTCCGCTCCCGCCCCGGTGAGCAGGAGACCCATCACGAGCTCTTCCCCTACCGGGAGATCCTCGGCCGGCTCCGCGACGCCCGGGTGCCCGGCAGTGAACGGCTGGAACTGGGCTACGGCCCGATGAGCGATTTCCTCACCGAGGATGCCGCGCTGGTCACCGTCTCCTCGACGGCGGCCCTCGAGTCCATCGACCGAGGTCTGCCCACCGGGCTGATCTCGGACTTCGGCGTCGGCGAGGAGCTGCTCAACGAGGTCTTCGCCGATTCCGGTGCGATGGTGGGCCTCGCCGAGGTGGCCGCCGGGCAGATTCCCTTCCCCACGAAGGAGTGGCTGGCCGGCAACTACTTCCATCCGGAGGATTCGGGACTGCGCCATCGGCTCGGCCTGCTGGCGCTTCGGGCGCGTGAACGGCAGCTGCCGGACATGCGTCGGGCGCTGTGGAAGCAGAAGCGGATGCTGGTCCGGGCGGAGATCCGCACGGTCTCCCCCGACTTCGTCGTCAGGGCCTACCGCGGCCTCAGGTACGGTCGCCGACGCGTGAGCTGACAGCGGGAGC
>JAPSIC010000094.1:12726-13677 GCA_031179165.1 Brevibacterium sp. | reverse complement strand
CCCGCACCAGAGAATGAGGAGACGACCCATGGCCCGCTCAGACGTGCTCATCACCGCCGAGGAACTGCTCGCCCGGCTGGACACCGACTCCCCGCCGAGGCTGCTCGACGTCCGGTGGACGCTGCAGCAGCCCGATGGCCGGGCCGACTTCACGGCCGGCCACATCCCCGGGGCGATCTACGTCGACCTCGACACCGAGCTCGCCGACCATGACTCTGCCGATCCGACGGCGGGTCGCCATCCTCTCCCCTCCCCCGAGCAGTTCGAGGAGCAGGTGCGCCGGTGGGGCATCGACGCTCTCACCGACGTCGTGGTCTATGACGACAACTCCTCCCTCGGCGCGGCCCGGGCCTGGTGGCTGCTGCGGTGGGCGGGCCTGAGCGCGCGCGTCCTCGACGGCGGCCTGGCCGCCTACGTCGCCGCGGGCGGTCGGCTGGAGAAGGGTGACGGCACCTCGGTCGAACCGAGCACCGTCACCATCACCCCCGGGTCCCTGCCGGTTCTCGACGCCGACGAGGTGGCCGCGTTCGACGGTGTGCTCCTCGACGCCCGTGCCGGCGAGCGCTTCCGCGGCGAGGTCGAACCGCTCGACGCCCGGGCCGGGCACATCCCCGGGGCGAAGAGCGCTCCCGCCACGGCCAACACGAACGACGGACGCTTCCTCGACGAGGACGCGCTGCGGGCCCGGTTCGCCGGCCTCGGCGCCCTCGACCGGCCCGTCGGCGTCTACTGCGGTTCGGGGGTCACCGCCTGCCACAATGCGCTGGCCCTCGCCTCCCTCGGGGTCGGATCCTCCCTCTACCCCGCGAGCTGGTCCGGCTGGTCCTCCGACCCGAATCGCCCGGTCGAGACCGGCGAGTGACCGTGGCCTGACCGGCGGAGGGGTTGACGACCGCTGCCAAGAAGTGGGATGGGGGGGGCCCGGAGGCGGCCGCATAAACAATTAGGTGG
>JAPSIC010000094.1:0-12716 GCA_031179165.1 Brevibacterium sp. | reverse complement strand
CCCCCTGGGCCACCCGCGCCCACGTGCCGCCGCGCGATTCCACTTTCAGGTCGCGGTGACGGCGCGGGCGTTGAAAAGCGGCACCGTACTCTGCGGCGACTGCCGAGTGGGCGAGCCAGCGACCGGCACCGGATCAGCCGCAGTCGGGAGCCTCGTCGCTGCCCGGATACTCCACGGGCAGCCGTCCCGCGGCGCTGAGATCGCCCTTGAGCCATTTCGCCACCGCCCGCAGGGCGAAGGGGTTGTCGTCGTAGGCCGTCACGGCCGCCTGCGCCGCTGTGCCGCGCATCGTCCACGGTGCGGCGGTCCCCACTGCCACCTCGGCGGAGGTCTTCGGGCTCAGCGAGACCGTCGTCCCGCCGGAGCCCACCCTCAGCCCCTCGTCCTCTGCGGCCTTGCGCAGCGCGGCGATCTCGGTCTCGCTGCCGCCGACGATGGAGATCGAGTCGGTGCCGGCGAATTCGCATTCGCCCTTGAGCACGGTCAGCGACTGCTCGGCGACATCGCTGAGCACCGCCTCGGCCTCCCCGGAATCCCCGACCCCGGCCGTGCCGCCGCTCGCGCCGTTTCCGGCCGCGCCGTCGTCGCCGCTCGTCCCCGACTCACCCGTGCCCTCGCCGCTCACGCTCTTCTGCACCTCGGCCGTCGCCAGCTGCATCGCGACCACCCGCTCGGCCTTCTCCACCAGGTCGTCGCGCTCGAGCTTCCCCTCGTCCAGGGCCCGGAGCACCGCCTGCTGCGCGGCAGCCGAGTCCGGCGGCATCAGCGCCAGATCCGCGCCGGCCCGCAGCGCCCGCACGGTCTCCGCCCCGTTGAGGTTCTGCGGCACGGCCTGCATGTTCAGCGCATCCGTGACGATGACGCCGTCGTAGTCGAGCGTCTCGCGCAGCGCCGAATACGCCTTCTCGTTGAGGCTCGCCGGGGTCGTCTTGGCCTCGGGCAGCCCGATGTGGCCCATCATCACCATGGGCACGCCCGCCTCGACGGCGGACCTGAATGGCAGCAGGTCGGTGTCGGCGAGGTCGTCGATGCTCTTCTCCGACACCGGCAGGCTCTCGTGCGAGTCCACGTTGAGCCGGCCGTGCCCCGGGAAGTGCTTGGCGGAGGCGGCGACCCCGCCGCCCCAATAGCCGTCGACCGCGGCAGAGACGACCTCGGCGACCCGCTCATGGTCGTCACCGGCGGAGCGGACATTGATGGTCACGTCCCGCGGTCCGGTCGTGACGTCGGCGACGGGGGCGAAGTCGATCGTGAAGCCGAGTTCGGTGAGGTCACGGGCCTGAGTCGCGGTCGCTGCGCGGGTCAGATCGAGGTCGTCGGTGGCCGCGAGCGCCATCAGCGGCGGGAACGGCAGGGCTCCCGTGCTCAGCCTCGACACCGGCCCGCCCTCCTGATCGACCCCGATCGCGACCGGCTGGCCCGCGGTCCGGGCACCGTGCAGGGCCTCGGTGACGCCGGCGACCTGGGCGGGATCGGGGTTCTGCGGCAGGTTGTCCTTCATCACGATGACCCCGCCGAGGTGGTTGTCCTTGATCAGGTCGACGCCGGTGGCCGTGTCGGTGCCGGACCAGGTGCCGATGATGAGGGAGCCGGCGAGCTCGGCGTCGGAGAAGCCGGCGACGATGTCCGCGGCCTCGTCGGCGTGGTCGGACGGGGCGATGTCGGCGGGTTGCGGTCGCGGCGACTCGGACGCCGCCGACGCGGAACCGGGTGAGCCCGTGGGCGCCTGCTCGGGCGCACCGTCGGTGCAGCCCGCGAGGACCAGAGCCATGGTCAGTGCGGTGAGGGCGGGGCCGAAACGCATGGCTCCATGCTATCGGCCCGAGGATGTGTCAAGACTCATCCGTCATTCCCCCTCCGCCACCGAAACGCGGGACCGGAATTCGGCACCGCCCTACTATGATCAGTCCATGGTCGATTTCGCACGCTCGCCCCGCTCCACCATCGGAGTCGAATGGGAACTGGCACTCCTTGACGGTGACAGCCTTGATCTGACGCCCGCCGCCGAGGATCTGCTCGCGGACGTCGCGGAGCGCACCCCCGACTTCGAGAACCGGATCGTCGGTGAGATGCTGACGAACACGATCGAACTCGTCACCGGGGTGCACACGACCGTGCCCGGCATCGCCGGGGACCTGTGCGAGACGATGGCCACGCTGCGCAGCCTCACCGAGCCGCGCGGGATCGAGCTGATGTGCGCCGGCACCCACCCGTTCGCGCAGTGGCAGTCGCAGGAGATCCGGCCCAAGGACCGCTACCTCGAGCTCGTCGACCGGACCCAGTGGTGGGGGCGGAACATGCTCATCTACGGCGTCCACGTCCACGTCGGCATCGATTCACGCGACAAGGTCCTGCCGATCGTCAACGCCCTCCTCAACTACGTCCCCCACCTGCAGGCGCTGAGCGCCTCGTCCCCGTTCTGGGGCGGCACGGACACCGGCTACGCCTCGAACCGGGCGATGATGTTCCAACAGCTTCCGACGGCGGGGCTGCCCTTCCAGTTCGACACCTGGGCCGACTACGAGAGCTACGTCCACGACATGCTCAAGACCGGCATCATCGATCACATCAATGAGATCCGGTGGGACATCCGCCCCTCTCCCCACTGGGGAACGGTCGAGGTCAGGGTCTGCGACGGGGTGCCCACCCTGGAGGAGATCACCGCGCTCACGGCCCTCATCCAATGCGTCGTCGACGACTTCTCCGCCCGCCTCGACGCCGGTGAGACCCTCCCGACGATGCCCGACTGGTTCCACGCCGAGAACAAGTGGCGTGCCGCCCGGTACGGGATGGAGGCGATCATCATCGAGAACGCGCAGGCCGACGAACGGCTCGTCACCGAGTGCCTCGCCGATGAGATCGAGCGCCTGAGCCCGATCGCCGAGCGTCTCGGCTGCCTGACCGAGCTGCGGTCGATCACCACGCTGATCGATCGCGGCGTGTCCTATCAGCGCCAGCGCGAGGTGTTCCGGACCACCGGTTCGCTGACCGAGGTGACCCGCTCCCTCATCACCGACCTGCGGACCTCACAACCCTGCGGTCGCCCTGCCGACCAGGAGTGATCCGAGGCGGGATCCGCGCCGAGGAGTGACCCGAGGCGAGGTCCGCGCCGAGAAGTGATCCGAGGCAGGGTCCGCGCCGACGGTCAGTGATCCCGGCTGCGGCCGAGCCCTCAGAGGTGGTTCCGGAGCATCTCCAGCAGCTCGGGCAGCGCCGAGGCGACCCCCGGGTGGAGGGGATAGTCGTCGAGTTCGCCGATCGGCACCCACTTGACCTCGAGGCTCTCGGGGTCGTTGACCTTCGCGTCGAGCCGGCGCCGGGTCCGGGCGATGACCGTCGTATAGCTCCAGACCTCGAGGTCGTAGACATGGGTGGCGAGGATCTCGATGTCGGCGCGGTCCGCCGGCACCCCGGCCTCCTCGTAGGACTCGCGCAGCGCCGCGGACACGGCGTCCTCGCCGAGGTCGCGCGCGCCTCCCGGGAAGCCCCAGGTCCCGCCCTGGGCCGACCACATGGCGCGGTGCTGGAGGAGGATCCCGCGCTCGGAGTCGTGGAGCATGAGGCCGGCCGCGCCTTCGAGTCCCCAGAACTTCCTGCCGTCGTCGAGGCGGACCCATCCGTCGCCGGACCGCAGCGGCGGCAGCGGCGGGCGCTCGTCCTCAGGCCCGGACATGACGGGCCTCAGACGAGGACATGATCGACGTCCAGGGATGACACGGCGGCGAACCCGAGGTCGCTCGGTCCGATTCCGCGGCGCATGAGTTCGGCGCCGAGGGCCGCGACCATGGCTCCGTTGTCGGTGCAGAGTCGCAGCGGCGGCACCCGCAGGGTCACTCCCGCCTCGGCGCAGCGGGCGCCGAGGACCGCCCGCAGGTGGGAGTTCGCGGCCACCCCGCCGCCGAGGACCACATGGTCGATGCCGGTGTCGGCGCAGGCCAGCAGCGTCTTGGTCACCAGCACGTCGACGACGGCGTCCTCGAATCCGGCGGCGATGTCGGCGACGCGCAGGTTCGCGCCGGTGGTCTCGGCCTTGGTGACCTCGCGCAGGGCGGCGGTCTTGAGCCCGGAGAACGAGAAGCTGTGGCGACGGTCGGGATCGCGCAGATCCTCCTTCCGCGCCAGCCCCCGCGGGAACCGGACCGCGGACCGGTCGCCGGGGACTCCGCTGCCGTCGAGCTGTCCGAGCGCGGCCTTGGAGATGTTGGGGCCGCCGGGATAGTTGAGGCCGAGCAGCCTGGCCGTCTTGTCGAAGGCCTCACCGGCGGCGTCATCGATGGTGGCACCGAGGAGTTCGATGTCGTCGACGATGTCGCCGATGCGCAGGATCTCCGTGTGCCCGCCGGAGACGAGCAGCGCGATCGTCGGAGTGGTGAGTCCGTCGATGTCGTCGGCGACGAGGTCGACGGCGACATGGGCGGCGAGATGGTTGACCCCGTAGAGGGGCAGGTCGAGGGCCGCGGCCAGGCCCTTCGCCGCCCCGATGCCGACCATCAGCGCGCCGCTCAAGCCGGGTCCGGCGGTGACGGCGATGGCGTCGAGGTCGGACAGGGAGACGTCGGCCTGCCGGCAGGCGGAGTCGATGGCGGGTCCGATGGCCTGGACGTGCGCGCGGGAGGCGACCTCGGGCACGACCCCGCCGAAGCGGACATGGTCGTCCATCGACGAGGACACGGTGTTCGTCAGCAGCGTGCGACCGCGGACGATCCCCACCCCGGTCTCGTCGCACGAGGATTCGATGCCGAGGACCAGGGGCTCACTCATCGGCGGTCCTCCTCGACGGCGAGCGCGGAGTAGCGCGCGGTCAGGGTGTCCTCATCGACCTCGGCGAACTCGAAGCCCAGCGAGTGCGCGAACAGGCGCAGGTGGGTGTCCCACATCGGCCCGTGGTCGGAGGCGAGCAGACGCGCGGACTCGGTGTCGGCGCCGGTGTGGGTGAACACGAGGACCGTGCCCTCGTCACCCGGCGCGCCGGGAGCGCCGGGAGCGCCCCCGCCTGCCGCCACGCCCGCGTCTGCCGCCGACACGGCGTTGAGGCGCAACCCGAGGACCCCGAAGTCCTCGAGTTCGACGAGCACGTGGTCCTCGGGCTCACAGCTGAGGATCTCGCCCTCGAGCTCGGTCTCGCCGAGGTCGAAGACGATCGTGGCGTTCACCGAGTCCACGGCGAGGTCCCCGCCCTCCGGGGCCACCGCGCCGTCCTCCGCGACCGTGAACGGGGCGAACCACCCGCCGGCGTTCGCACCGTCGACGAGGGCGGCCCAGACCGTCGCGGGGGCGGCCTGCAGCGGCATCTCGATGACGAGGTCGGTGCCGTTCTCCCAGCTCACCAGTCGTGCAGCGGTGGTGATCACGCTTCTGCCCAACAGTCGTTGAGGGCGGTGATCTCGTCCTCGGTCAGCACCAGTTCGGTTCCCGCGAGCAGTTCGGTGAGCTGCTCGGGCACCCGCGCCGAGGCGATGGTCGAGGGAATGAAGTCGTGACCGAGCTGCCAGGCGATGGCCGTGGCGGTCATCGAGGCGCCGTGGGCGGAGGCGACGTCGTGGAGGACTTCGAGGGCGCCGAGAGCGTCCTGGTTCTCGAGCAGATCGGCCACCCTGTCGCCGCGCACGCTGTCGCTCGCGTCTCCTCCGGTGTGCTTGCCGGTGAGGAACCCCGAGGCCAGGGAGTGGTAGGGCAGCTCGGCGATGCCCTCTGCCCGGAGGAAGGTCTGCTTCTGCCCGTCGACCGCGCCGCGGGAGACCAGGTTGTATTTGTCCTGCACCACGCGGTAGCAGGCCAAGGAGTACTGTGCGCAGAGCTTGAGCGCCGAGCGCAGCCGGTCGAGGCCGAAGTTCGATGCACCGAGGTAACGGACCTTGCCGGAACGGACGAGGGCGTCGAAGGTCTCGGCCACGGCCATCTGGTCGACCTCCTCATCGTCGATGTGGGCGTAGTAGAGGTCGATGTGATCGGTGCCGAGGCGGCGCAGGGAGGCGTCGACGCAGTCGCGGATGTTGGCAGGGTCGAGGCCGTGGTGCTTCGGGTGCATGCCCACCTTGGTGGCGATGACCATGTCGTCGCGGTTGCCGCGCGCCTTCATCCATTCGCCGATGATCGTCTCGGACTCCCCGCCGGAGTTGCCGGGAACCCAGACCGAGTAGACGTCAGCGGTGTCGATGAAGTTTCCCCCCGCCTCGGCGTAGGCATCGAGGACGGCGAAACTCTGCTCCCTGTCCGCACCCCAGCCGAAGGGATTGCCTCCCAGCTGCAGGGGGTGGACCATCAGTTTCGTGTCAGCCAATTGCACTCGTGTCATGCCCCCAAGCCTATCGCCCCCGCCCTGAGGTCGGCACAGCGCCGCGGTCATCAGGTCCCGTGTCAGGTCCCGCGGATCCGGCGTCGTTGCCCGAACCGATGCCGGACTCTAAGCTGGAGGTCAGCCAGCAAGGAGGCATCATGCCCAGCGACTTCTCCCAGCGACTGCGCGAGACCACGGCCGGGATCCACAGCGACGTGGAGAACCGCGGCTTCATCGTCGATCTCATGGACGGCCGGCTCGATGCCCGCGCCTACGCCCTGCTGCTGACCCAGTACGAGCCGATCTATGCGCAGTTGGAGCGCCGCGTCGTCCAGTTCAGCGACGATCCCGTCTTCGCGCCCTTCGCCGACGACCGGCTCAACCGTCACGAGCGGATCCTCGGCGACCTCGAGCAGCTGCGGGTCGGCCTCGACGGCCCCGATCTTCCCATCGCCGAGGCGACCCGCCGCTACGCCGAGCGGCTGCGCGACCTCGATGCGCCGGAGGCGCTCCTCGCCCACCATTACACGCGCTACCTCGGTGACATCTCCGGCGGTCTGGCGATCGGGGCCCTGATGGCCAAGCACTACGGGATCGGGCCCGAGGCGCTGACGATGTGGGACTTTTCGGAGATCGGCAAGACCAAACCGTATAAGGACGCCTATCGGGCGAAACTGGATCGGGTCGCGGCCTCCGGCGGGGACGAGGAGCTCGTCATCACCGAGGCGCTGAGCGCGTTCGAGCTCAACGGTCGGGTGCTGGGCGAGATCGTCGACTTCATCCCCTCGCCCTCCGCCGCATGAGGATCGCGTCGCTGCCCGGATAGTAGTCGGGGCGGCGGCCCCACTCCTCGAAGCCCAGGGATCGATAGAGGCCGATGGCCCGATCGTTGCCGCTGTCGACTTCCAGGTGGATGGTGTGGGCGCCCTGGCCGCGCGCCCAGTCGATTCCCGCTTCGAGGAGGGCGCGACCGATCCCCCGGCCGCGGGCGGGTTCGGTCGTCGCGATCGTCATCACGTCGGCGTCCCGGCCGGCCGCCGACATCACGATCCATCCGCCCAGGGTGTCCGCCGACAGGTCCCCCGCCGAGGCGTCCCGGTCCTGGGCAGGGGCGGCCGGGATCTCGGCCGCGAGCATGGTGGTGCCGGGCTGGGCCTTGACCGCCCAGTAGTAGCTGGGGGTCCAGGCGGTGGCGGCGAAGATGCGGGCGTCGGCTTCGGCGACGACCTCGAGCTCCCACCACCGCAACGGCCGGATCCTCGGCTGCGGCGGTCGGATCGTGCCGGCGTCCGCGCTGTCCATGGGCTACTTCAGCCTGCTCTCGCGCACCGGAGCGGCCTTCGCATCGGGTTCGCGCAGGTATTCGGGGATCGGCTCGGGCAGCTCGGTTCCCGACCGCAGTGCGCGGGCCGCGGCCAGGGCCAGGTATTCGGCCCTGGGGTCGAGGAGGGTCGCGGGGTTCGGGGCGCCGAGGATGTCCTCATAGAGGAGGAATCCGCGCCCGATCCGCACGCCCGCACGCCGCTTCCCACCCGACTCCGATCCGAGGAGTCCGCCGTAGCCGGCGTCGGCGAGAACGTCGCCGACCTCGGCGGGTTTGGCGACGAAGGGTCCGGCCAGGAGGTCGAGACCGACGTCGGTCGCGCTCGTCCCGTCCGCCACGCCCGTCCCGGCGGCCGCGCTCGTCCCGACGCTCGTCCCGGCGGCCGCGCTCGTCCCGACGCTCGGCCCGGCGCTCGGCCCATAGACGCTGAAGTAGACCTCCCGGCGTCGCGCATCTCCGGCCACGAGGACGGGCCCGCCGACCGTGCCGGTCATGCTCAGCTCCTCGGCGAGGGCGGCGTGGGAGAGCATGCCCTTGACGGGGATCCCCCGCGCGGCGCCGACCGCGATGCCCGCCGCGATCCCGACCCGCAGACCGGTGAACGGACCCGGCCCGATCCCGGTGACGACGAGGTCCGGTGCGCTCGGGTGCGCCAGCACCCTGTGCAGGGCCGGACCGATGAATTCGACGTGCCGCCGCTGATCGTCGGCCTGCTCCGCGGCGAGGACCTCACCCGACTCGGAGTCGACCAGGGCGACGGAGGCCGCCTGCGAGGTGTCGATGCTGACAATGATCACGCGATTTCCTCGTCGTAGGTGAGTCCGGCCGCTCGGATCGAGTCGACCATGCGGGGCAGCCGGGCCGCCCATGAGCTGCCGTGGCCGCTCAGCTCCACGATCCGCCCCTCGTCCGCTGAGTCCTCGCCTTCGGAGTCCTCGTCCGCGGCGGTCTCCGGACCTTGGGCCCGTGGGGCGATGGAGATGCTCAGGTAGTCAGAGCTCAGTGTCTCGGCGAGCCCGGCGCCCCATTCAACCACGGTGATCGACTCCTCGAGCTCGGAGTCGAGATCGAGGTCCTCGAGCTCGGCGGCGTCGGAGAGCCGGTAGGCGTCGACGTGCACGAGCGTCGGACCGTCACCGGCGGACGGGTGCTCACGGGCGATGATGAACGTCGGGGACGTGATCCGCCCCTGCACCCCCAGGCTCGCGCCCAGCGACTGGGTGAAGGTCGTCTTCCCGGCGCCGAGGTTGCCCGACAGGATGAGCAGGTCACCGGCGGCGAGGTGTCCGGCGAGCGCCTCGGCGAAGGTGCGCATCTGCGGTAGTGAGTCGAGAAGTACTTTCATCGTGTCCCTGGTGGCCGCGGTACTCTGTCGACGCGGGAGCTGATCCGCGTGACGATTTCGTAGTTGATCGTATCCGACCAGGTCCCCCACTCGTCCGCGCCGGGTCCTCCCGGCCCGAAGATGACGACCTCGTCCCCGAGCTCGACCTCGCCGTCGCCGACATCGATGACCATCTGGTCCATCGCGATCCGCCCGACCACCGGGTAGCGTCGACCGCGGATGCCGACCTCGGCACGATTCGACCCCGAGCGGGGAACCCCGTCCCCATAGCCGCCGGGCACGAGCGCGAAGCGGGTGTCCGTCTCGGCCGTGTAGGTCAGTCCGTAGGACGCCCCATGTCCGGCCGGGATGTCCTTGAGGTTGACCACCTGGGAGACCAGCCGCATGACCGGCTGCAGGCCCAGGTCGGCCGAGGTTCGATCCTCGAGAGGTGAGAGGCCGTAGAGGGACAGGCCGACCCGCGCGGAAGTGCCGGGCAACGGCGAGAGGGTGAGCGCGGCCGGGGAGTTGGCGATGTGGACGTCGAGGAGACGTGGATCGCCGAGGCGTCCGGACGCTGCGTCGAGGACCGCGCGCAGACGTCGGCAGGCGGTGTCGAAGACCTCGATCTGCTCCCCCGTCTCCGTTCGCTCGGGTTCGTCGGCGACGGCGAAGTGGCTCATGATGCCGGCGACCTCGATCCCGGCCTCGGGTTCGCAGGCGAGTTCGCTCAGGCGGGTCAGGGCCGCCTCGAAGTCGAGCGGACTGAAGCCGTTGCGGCCCAGGCCGGTGTCGATCTTGAGGTGGATCCGGGCCGTGGTGGATGTGCGCGCAGCCGCTGCCCGGAGCGCGTCGAGGCAGCCGAGGGTGGAGACGCCCAGTTCGATCCCTGCCTCCAGAGCGGGCTCGAAGTCGGTGTCGGGACCGTAGAGCCAGGCCGAGATCTCGGCGGCGTCGCCGAGGATCTCCCGCAGCGCCAGCGCCTCGGGGATGGTGGCGACGCCGTATTCCCGCCAGCCGGCGTCGAAGAGGCTGCCGGCGACCAGGTCGACCCCGTGTCCGTAGGCGTTGGCCTTGACGATGCACTTGAGCCGGGCGGGAGAGATCCGCTCGGCCAGGGCCGCGGCATTGGCGCGCAGGGCCGCCACATCGATCTCGGCCCGCACCAGGGACCCGGACGTGTCGATTCGTGTCACTGGATAAGGGTACCGCTCGGGGCGAACCCGCCAGGTCCGGTGGGGCGCGGGGCGGGGTGGAGGAGTTCGCCGACGATCTCACCGACCGCCTCGGCCAGGTGTCCGGCGTTGACGCTGCGTCGACCCGCGGCGTTGTGGACGAGGACGGCGAGGCCGATGACGTGGGCGAGGCCGCGCGGCTCGAGGGCATCCGAGCCGGGTGATGCCCCGGTGCCGTCCCCCGCGCGTGCATGCGCGCCGGCCAGCAGTGCCCCGATGAGTCCCGACAGGACGTCCCCGGAGCCGGCCGTGGCCAGGCTGGCCGGGCCGGGCTCCGGGAGCACGCAGTACCCGTCGGGGCAGGCGATGACGGTCTGGGATCCCTTGAGCAGCACCAGGCTGCCGGTCTCCCGCGCCGCGGTCGTCGCCCAGCCGAGGGGGTCGGAATCGATCCGGGCCGGTGAGATGTCGTCGCCGAGGAGGCGGCTGAGCAGGCGCGAGAGCTCGCCCGCGTGCGGGGTGAGCACGACCGGACGGTCCCGCAGCGCGGCGTGTGCCTGCGGGGCCGGGCCCGGGCCCGATTCCGCCTCGGAACGGGCATCCGGTTGCGCCTCGGCGGAGGTGTCGGAGCGCTCGACCAGTGCCAGTGACCCGGCGTCGAGCACGACGGGGACGTCGGTGTCGGCGATCGCCTCGAGGGCCCGGTCGACGAATTCGGATTCGGGGTCTCCCGATCCCATCACGAGGGCGTTGATCTTCCCCTCGGCGGTGACGACCTCTGGGTGGCGGTCGAGCACGCGCTCGGCCACGCTCGCTGAGCCGAGGCTGCGGACCATGCCGATGCCCGCACCCACCGCCGATGTGGTCGTGAGCACCCCGGCGCCGGGGTAGCTCTCGGAGCCGGCGACGATGCCGAGGACCCCGCGCGAGTACTTGTGGTCCTCGGGGCCGGGGCGGGGGAAGTCGGCGATGAGGTCGGAGGCGACCATCACCTCGGCGGTGGCCTGTGCGTCGTCGAGGTCGAGGCCGATGTCGATGACGTGGATGGTGCCGGTGAATCGGCGGACGCGGGGATCGATGAGCTCGGCCTTGAGGCCGCCGAAGGTGACGGTGTGGTCGGCGTGGATCCGGTCCTCGGGTGGCGAGCCGGCGCCGTCGGCAGCGGCATCGGGGTCCTCCGGGATCAGGTCGGAGGGGACGTCGACGGCGATGACCGTGCCGGCCGCCCGGCTCTGCCGGCGCCAGTCGCGGATGAGGCCGCGGATGTGGGCGGGCAGGCCGCGCCTGCCTCCGGTGCCGAAGATCCCGTCGAGGACGAGGTCGGCCCGGCCCAGTTCCTCGAGCGCGTCGGCGGTGCCTGACGCAGACACGTCGCCTGCGGGGTCGGCGGCCTCGTCTGGAGGGCGCGGGGCGGCGTCGACGACGCGGGCTCCGGCGCGGCGGGCGGCGCGCAGCCCCTCCGGGTGGGTGCGCTCGAGGAGTCGGACGATGCTCACGCTCGCGCCGTCACGAGCCAGGGACGCCGCGGCGAACAGGGCGTCGCCGGCGTTGTTGCCGGGTCCCGCGAGCACGCAGACGCGGGAGCCGGAGACCTGCCCGCGCCGCGATCGCAGGGCGGCAGCGGCGAACCGCGCCAGGGCGGTGGCGGCGCGCTCCATCAGGGGCACGCCCGCGTCGAGCAGCGGCCTCTCCGCCGCCCGGATGACGTGACTGGGATAGGCCCGTTCACTCATGGGGTGCTCCTTCCATAGCCTCAGGGCGTGCGGTGCAGCAGCGGATCCGGCGCTGTCGCGGCGCCATCGTGGTCCACCTGCGCCAGCTGGGCGAGCCTGCGTCCTGCCAGGTGGGCGAGGAACAGGGCCTGGTCGCCCAGGGCCGCGTCGCTGTGCCGGGCGCGCGGTGAGTGGTTCGACTCCCGGGCCTCGACGGGCAGGTCCGGCATTGCGACGCCGATGTGCCCGTACGCCCCAGGCACCTTCGCGAGCACGCGGGAGAAGTCCTCCGAGCCGGGGATCGGGTTGTCCCTGACCACGGCCCGCTCGGGGCCGAAGAGGTCGGCGTAGGTGCGGAGGAAGAACTCGGCCTCCTCGTCGTCGTTGATCGTCGGCGGCAGCACTCGTTCGTAGTCGATCTCGCTGTCGAGACCGTGGGCGGCGACCAGGCTGGAGACCAGGCGGGGCAGCTCCACCTGGGCGCGGTCGGTCACCTCGTCGGAGAAGGTGCGGATGCTGACGACGAGTTCGGCATGGTCGGGGATGACGTTGGCGGCGGTGCCGCCGTTGAACTGCCCGACGGTGATGACGAGCGGGTCGAAGATGTCGAAGCGCCGGGTGACGAACTCCTGCAGCTGCCCGACGAGCATCGCGCCGACCTGGATCGGGTCGAGTCCCGTGTGCGGGCGGGAGGCGTGGCCGCCCTTGCCGCGGACGGTGATCCGCATCCGCGAGAACGCCGCCATGTACGGTCCGGGCCGGCTGGACGCGACGCCAAGGTCCTGGTCGGCCGAGACGTGGATCCCGTAGGCGGCCCTGACGCGGGCCCCGGAGGCATCGAGGACGCCTTCGTCGATCATCACGCCGGCGCCGTTGAAGCCCTCCTCGCCGGGCTGGAACATGA
>JAPSIC010000093.1 GCA_031179165.1 Brevibacterium sp. | reverse complement strand
GCGTCGTCGAAGTGGGCGGAGAAGGACTCGGGATCGATCGTCGCCGAGGTGATGATGATCTTGAGGTCGGGCCGATGCCTGCGCACCTCCTTGAGGTAGCCGAGGAGGAAGTCGATGTTGAGGCTGCGTTCGTGCGCCTCGTCGATGATGATGACCTCGTAGTCGCGCAGGAGCTTGTCGCGGGAGAGCTCGGAGAGCAGGATGCCGTCGGTCATCACCTTGACGCGGGTGGAATCGGCGACCTGGGCGGTGAAGCGGACCTGGTAGCCGATGGTGGACCCGAGGTCCTCGCCGAGTTCCTCGGCGATGCGCTCGGCCACCGTTCGCGCCGCGATCCGTCGCGGCTGGGTGTGGCCGATCATCCCATTCACACCGAGACCGAGCTCGAGGCAGATCTTCGGCAGCTGCGTCGTCTTCCCCGACCCGGTCTCACCGGCGATGATGACGACCTGGTTGTCGGCGATGGCGGCGGAGATCTCGTCCCGGGCGGCGCTGACGGGAAGCTCAGGCGGATAGGTGACCTCGACGTTCGTCGCCTGACGGGCAGCCTTCAGGCGCGCGCGGCGTTCGCGGTGTTGCGCGCCGGTCTTCCGTGGGGTCTTCCGCCGAGGTGGCTGGCGGCTCTGCGTGGGAGCGGAGTCCGTGGGTGAGGGTGTGTGCTTGTCCTGTGACATCTCGTCACCCAGCTTAGCGGGATTCGCCGACGCGGTTGCCGGTGCTTCCCGAGGACTTCGACCTCGCTCGATGCGCCTAAGCTGTGAGAATGCCGTTGCCGGCCGCGCCTCGAGTGAAATTTCGACGGATGAGTTCTGCAGACCTTGAGCTCATTCATTCTCTGCTCGGAGATCCGGAGGTGATGGCCCACTATCCCCGGACGAAGACCCGCGCCGAATGCGGGTCGTGGATACGCAGGGCTGAAGACAGCTGCAGAGCTCATGGATTCGGTTTGCGGATCCTGGAGAACCGCGACGGCAAGCTCCTCGGCGAATGCGGATTGATCAGGCAGAACATCGAAGGAGGCCTGATCGAGGTCGACTACCACCTTCACCCCGATTCTCAAGGTTTCGGCTATGCCACGGAGGCGGCACTTGCCTGCCACGACTTCGCACGAAATCAAGGTATCGGAGAACTCATCTCGATCATCGATCCCGCTAATGACCCGTCCCGCGCGGTGGCTCTGAGAACTGGAATGACATAGTGGAAGGACGAGTTCGTATTCGGCAGCGTCAGGGAGATCTATCGCATCGATCTGTCGGCGAGCGCGGTGAGCTTCGCGACGTAGGCGGTCCAGTCCTGGTCGTCGGGGATGTTCGTGTTGCCCTTCTTCATTCCGATCTGTCCGTCGATGCCCTCCCGGATGATGTCGGCCTGCCCCAGGTGCCGTGTGAGATCGACGAGGACATGGACGATCGCCTGCTGCAGGGTGACGGCGTTCTTCGGCTCGGGCCAATGCGGAACCGTGCCCGGCGCATCGAGCGGGAGTGCCTCGATCGTCTCGTCGGTGAAGGCCCACGCTCGCCGGTAGAGGTCGATGATGCCGGCCGCGGTTTCGTCGGCCGTCGCGTACCAGTCCGCCTGGGGCTCGGTCGCGAACCGCTCCTCCGCCACGAGGTCCTCCGGCTGGGGCCACGGCCGCCCGAAGGTGTCCCCGAGGTAGCCGATCTCGACCTGCGTCATGTGCTTGACGATGCCGAGGAGGTTCATCCCGGTGGGCGTGCGCGGCAGGCGCAGGTCCCGCTCGCTCAGCCCCTCCAGCTTCCACAGCAGGGCTTCTCGACTGGACTGCAGATAGCTGCGCAGGATCGCCTTCATGATCACACCATACCGGCAGGCAGTGACACGGCTCAGCCGCCCCAGATCGGGGACAGGCTCTTGTACAGCTGCTGGGCGCCGAGGACGATGAACAGCAGAGCGGTGATGCCCAGCGCGATGTTCGTGTGGAGCTTGTTCGCCCACTCCTTCGGAATGCGTCTGCCGTTGAGCAGCCCCAGCAGTGTCAGGGCCAGGAACGGCATGAAGAGCGAACCGAGGAAGCCATAGGCGAGGATCAGCCCGATCGGCTTTCCCAACAGGAACAGGAGCATGGGTGGGAACGTCAGCCACAGCAGATAGAACTTGAAGTACTTGCCGCCCGTCCGGGTATCCGGGTGTCCGCCCGGCTTCTTGCGCATGTGGCCCCAGAAGTCGGCGAACATCAGGGAGACTCCGTTCCACACGCCGATGATCGAGGAGAAGGAGGCCGCCCAGAAGCCGATGAGGAACCCGGTGCCGACGACCTCACCGTAGCGCTCGTTGAGGACGTCGGAGAGTTCGAGCAGCCCTTCGTCGCCGGCGGAGATCGCGACCCCGGCGGCACGGACCACCTCGGCGCCGACGATGAGCATGGCCAGGACGAAGATGCCCGTCATCACGTAGGCCATCGAGTTGTCGATCCTCATCACACGCATCCACTTCGGCGTGTACCACCCCTTCTCACGCAGCCAGTACCCGTAGGCGGCCAGGGTGATCGTGCCCCCGACTCCGCCGGCGAGCGCGAGTGTGTAGATGACCCCGCCCTCGGGGATGAGGGGGATGAGGCCCTTGAGCATGGCGGGCACGTTCGGCACCGCGATGACGGCCAGACCGACCACGGTGACGAACATGATGCCGACGAGCACGGCCGTGATCTTCTCGAAGAACGCATAGCGGCCGAACCACACCATGGTGAATCCGGCCAGGCCCATGAGCACCGAGCACAGCGTCAGATCCAGGGCCGGGAAGAGAGCGACGACGGGCAGCGCCGCGGAGCTCATCGCGGTGGCCCCGTAGACGAAGCCCCAGATGAGGATGTAGGGGCCGAAGTACCAGGTCGTCCACCGCCCCAGCGACCTCCATCCTTCGAAGATCGTCAGACCGGTGGCCAGGGTGAAGCGACCGGCGCCTTCGACGAGGATGATCTTGAGGATCACGCCGACGATGACCGCCCACAGGAGGGCGTAGCCGTACTGGCTGCCGGCGACAAGGGTGGCGACCATGTCGGCGGCGCCGACACCCGTCGCGGCCACGACCAGCCCGGGGCCGATGACCATCCATTTCGGCTGCCCGGGGTCGGCAGCTGCTCCCGAATCGATCTGCGGTGAGGGATTGTTCGACATGTGAGCCATTCCATCACATCGCCTCGCCGCCCCGCACAGCGCGGGCGGTCGCAGCCGCGGCGCCTGCCACCCGGGCCGGCTGCGCTCTCCCCCGGGGGTTGTGCCCACCCCGGGCGTCGGCGCCCGCACCCGTGCGCTCCCCGGGAAGAACCGGGCGAGCGGCTATTCTCGACGTGTGACCAACGATGACCCGCGCTCAAGGATCGCCCGGCGGATGTTCCCGGACGGCGAGGATCCCGATCCTCGCTTCACCCTGGCCAACGAACGCACATTCCTGTCCTGGATCCGCACCGCTCTGGCGTTCATCGGCGGCGGCATCGCGGTCGAGGCGTTCACCTCGTCGATCTTCTCGGACACCCTGCGCGCCAGCCTGTCGATCGTCCTCATGGCGATCGGCTTCATCCTCGCCGCCGGAGCCGCCGTGCGCTGGTTCCGGATCGAGACGGCGATGCGGCACAAGCGATCGCTGCCTCTGCCTCTCATCATCCCGATCGTCAGCCTCGCCTCGGCCCTGGGCGCGGGCGTCCTCGTGCTCGTCTTCTCCGGATTCCTGTGAACCCGTCCCCGGGCGCAGCGAGTGGGACGGGCCGGCCGGAGGACCACCGCCGGCAGCCGCCCCACACCGACCCCGGTCTCCAGCCCGAGCGGACGACGCAGTCGTGGCTGCGCACCAGCCTGACGCTCATCGTCGTCAGTCTCATCTTCATCCGCTGGATCCACATCTTCCACGCCTTCGCGATCGCCATCTTCGTCCTCTGCCTGGGGATGGCGATCGCCGCCATCGCGCTGCAGGTGCGCCGCTACCGCCTCGGCGTCCATTCGATCCGGGTCGAACGCGGACGCCCGACTCCCCTCGCCGTCCTCTTCCTCACCACCTCGGTGTGCCTCATCGCCGTTCTCGGCATCGCCACGGTTCTCAGCATCACCTATGTCTGAGTCGGCGAACCGCCGGGAAGAGCATCCTGGCGGGGCACGACGGAACCGAGGCCGCCGTCGGGTCCCTGACCGCCCTTCTCTACACTGGTGCCCATGAAGGATGCTCGTGAAGTCTCAACTGCCCCGCTGGTCGCTCTCGGACTCCTCGGCGGCTACCTCACCGCCCGTGAGACCGGGATCCGTCCACTCGGCGGAGTCGTTCTCGCTGCCGCCGGCGCCTACGCCGCGCGCACCTGGTCCGTGAAGAGGGGCTGGCCCACGACCACCGCGCTGAGCCTGGGCTACCTCGGCGGTTTCGGCCTCTCACACCCCCTGGCGAAGAAGGTCGGCGCCTGGCCTGCCGTTGTCGGGGTCAGCGCGGTCAACGCGGCCGCGGCCCACTTCGCCGTCGACGCCGTCCCCTCGAAGGGCTGAGTCCATCCGGCACTCCACCGACATCTCCCCTGCATCGCTGAGCCGCGGAAGCGAGGACCACAGGTAACTCATGCTCGCAGTCTTCGAGGGCTTCGCCGTCATCGCAGGAGTGATCCTGTGCGGATTCCTCCTGGGGCGAACCGAGGTCCTCGGCCCCACCGGGCAGCAGGTCATCGCCAAACTCGTCTTCTACGCCGGGACTCCGGCACTGCTCTACGTCACGGTGGCCGAAACCGACCTCGGCCTGATCTTCAACACCGCTCTCTTCGCCACCGGCGGCTCGGCCATCATCGTGGGCACCCTGCTCTTCGTCCTCACCAAATGGATCCGCAGACGCGGCACGGGTGAGGCGATGTTCTCGGCGTGGGCCGTCAGCTACGTCAACATCGGCAACCTCGGAATCCCCATCGCCGCCTATGTGCTCGGCGACGTCGGCTTCGTCGCCCCCGTGCTGCTGTTCCAGCTCATCATCCTCGCGCCCATCGGCATGGCGGTGCTCGATTCCACGGGGAGGAAGCGCCACGACCGGCACTGGTATTCGGCGGTGTTCCAGATCCTGCGCAACCCCATCCTGCTCGGCGCGGGTGCGGGGGTGGCCGCCTCGGCGACCGGCTTCGAGCTTCCCCGCTTCGTCTTCGAACCGATCGACATGATCGGAGCCACCGCCGTCCCCGGCGCACTGCTGGCGTTCGGGATCTCCCTCAAGGACGGCTGGGCGCTGCCTGTCGCCGGAACCAGGAAGCAGCTGTCCTTCATCACCGTCGCCAAGCTGGCCCTCCAACCGCTCATCGCCTGGGTCATCGGCGGTCCCCTCCTCGGGTACACCGGCATCGACCTGCTCGCCATCGTCGTCACCTCGGCCCTGCCCACCGCGCAGAACGTCTACATCTACTCGATGCAGTACAAGCAGTCCGAGGCGCTCATCCGCGACGCCGTCTTCATCACCACCGTCCTCGCAGTCCCGACCCTCGTCATCATCGCCGCACTGCTCGGCTAGCCGACCCGCACCGGCGCTGCCGCGCCGATCCCGGCCGCATTGGCGTGTCCTGCCCCTGTTGCTCTGCGCTGTCGATGACAATGAGACTGTGGCTGACGAGAAGAACGAGACCGAAGACCTCCTGAGCAGGCGGATGAGTTCAGGCTCCACCAGCGCTGCCGGAAAGCACTCCGCCCCTCCGATGGAAGCGGCGAACGACCCGTCGACGGACACCGAGGCGTTCGATCCCATCAAGGACGACATCCTGCGCGAGGAACCGAAGCCGACGACAGGCTCGACCTCCGCGGTGAGGGTCGCTCCGGCCTACCCGGCTGCCACCGACACCGGATCGACGCGTGAGGTGTCCGCGGGCTCGACCCGCCCGGTCCCCGCCGGGGCCACGGTGATGAGCGAGGAGGACTGGGCTGCCGTCTCCCGCGCCGCCACTGATTCGGACAGCCACGACCCCGAATTCCCGGAGCGGCGCCGCACCGTCCTCGACGTCATCGGCATCATCTGGATCGCCCTCGCGACTCCCTTCATCCTGCTGGCCCTGGCCGTGCGCTTCGTCGCATCGGGCCTCTTCCTCAAGTTCGAGTACTTCCGGCCCGGGTTCCCGGCCGACGAGTTCGGCTTCGGCGCCGCCGAGCGGGAGCACTACGCCACCTATGTCATCGACTACCTGCACAACCTCGACTCCCGCCGCTATCTCGCCGACGTCATCCTGCCCAACGGCGAACCGGTCTTCATCTCCGAGGAACTGGCCCACATGGCCGACGTCAAGGGACTCATCTCCCTGCTCTACCTCATCGCCTTCATCGGGGTCATCGGCGTCATCATCTTCGCCCTCTTCCTGTCGCGCAGGAACGGTCCCGGCATCCACCTCGGCGTGCGCCTGGGCTCGATCTTCACGATCGTCTTCCTGGCGGGAGCGGCAGTGCTCGCATTCCTCGGCTGGGACTCGTTCTTCCGCGGCTTCCACCGGATCTTCTTCGCCGAGGGAACCTGGGAGTTCTACCTCGACGACGCCCTGATCCGGCTGTTCCCACCTCAGTTCTGGGTCGACGCCGGCATCGCCGTCGGCGGGATCGTCGTCCTCCTCGCCATCATCCTGTTCTGCTTCAGCTTCGCCGGCCACAAGCGCCGCAGGGCCCTGCGCCGGGCCGCCAAGCACAGCTGAGCCGCCCCACAGACCCGGCCGGGTGGCCTTTCCCCTTCCACCCGGCCGAATTCCCTCTGCCTCCCTCTGCCCGCCGAGGTGATCCGCGGCCACAGGCAGACTCGACGCGAAAACCCCGCCGGCGGGCGAATCGAAGCAGAACCCCTGCTGATCCGCCCGCCGACCCGGATTCCGGCTGGGCAACCTGTGAAATGGATGGGACGCCTTGAGACCGCGTGGTGAAGCCGAGTAGCGTCGGGAGTGTCCGCGACATCGATTTCTTCGAAGGAGCCGAGCATGTCCATGACACATGACACCGACCAACTGACCTTCCAGAACCCGGTGAGCCGGTTCCCGGACATCACTCCCCCCAAGCAGGATCAGCCCGAGCCCGGCCTCGACCAGGAGCTCATCCCCCAGACCGACCGCGGCCAGAACTCCTACCGAGGGACCGGACGCCTCAAGGGCCGCAAGGCACTCATCACCGGCGCCGATTCGGGCATCGGAGCAGCGGTCGCCATCGCCTTCGCCCGTGAGGGCGCCGATGTCGCGCTCTCCTATCTCCCCGCCGAGCAGGCCGACGCGGAGGAGATCCGCGACTACGTCGAGGAGGCGGGCCAGCGTGCGTTCCTCTGCCCGGGCGACCTCTCCGACCCGCAGTACTGCCGTGAACTCGTCGACGCCACCGTCAAGGAGCTCGGGGGTCTCGATGCGCTCGTCAACAATGCCGGCCGCCAGATCTCGGTCGAGAAGATCGAGGACCTGCCCGACGAGCAGTGGGCGGCAACCTACCACACGAACATCTTCGGGATGTTCCACGTCACCAAGGCCGCCGTGCCGGTGATGCCCGCAGGCTCGACGATCGTCAACACGACGTCGATCCAGGCGTACGAGCCCTCGACCCACCTCATCGACTACGCGTCGACGAAGGCCGCGATCAACAACTTCTCCAAGGGTCTGGCTCAGCAGCTGGCACCGCGCGGAATCAGGGTCAATGCCGTGGCACCGGGGCCCATCTGGACGCCGCTCCAGGTCTCCGACGGCCAGCCCAAGGACGCCCTGCCGGAGTTCGGGAAGAACACCCCACTCGGACGCGCCGGCCAGCCGACCGAGCTGGCCCCGGCCTATGTGTTCCTGACTTCACCCGAATCGAGCTACGTCCTCGGTGAGACGCTCAACGTCAACGGCGGAAAGCCCTCCCCCTGATCGATGTGACGTCGCTTCCACCCGGCACCCGGGTGTGCGAGAATGGCTCCACCCCGACTCCTGGTCATTCAGGGGTCGGGGGCCACCGCCGGCACGACAATCGAGTTGGACAGTGATCGGAAGGAACTCCCATGAGCAAAGAGAAGAAGGCGCGGGACGCCGCGCAGAGCCTCGATGAGAAACTGGAGCCGATTGCCGGTACCTCGGACATGGATTCGAACGCCGAGGTCGGCTATCAGGAGGACGAATCCGAGGAGCGCCTGCAGCAGGTCGCGGATGAAGAGGGAGTGACCCTGATCCGCAACCCCGACGGTTCCCACACCGCCATCGACGAGTCGAAGGCGAAGCTCGACGACTCCGATCTGGCCGGCGGGGACACTCGCTCCGGGGAGAACCCTCCGTCGGAGCCCCCTGACTGATCCAGACCGGCCTGCGCGTCCGGTCACCGCGTCCGAACCGACAATTGAATAGCTCTGTGCCCCGGTGGTGAACCGTCCCGCCGGGGCGCAGTCACCTCCGACGCCGGCCTGCTCACCCCTCTCGACCGGCCTGCTCACCCCTGGCGTCTCGGGTCAACTGCCCGAGCGTCTCGGGCGGTCTCACTTCCCCCGCGATGACTTGGTGCGCTTGGCACTCTCCTTCTGCAGGGCCTCGACGAGGTCGTCCTTGGACATCTTCGACCGTCCGGGGATCTTGAGTTCCTTCGCCAGCTCGTAGAGATGCTCCTTCGAGGCGTTGGCATCGACACCCCCGGCAGTGGGCCGGTCGGTGTCCTTTCCGCCCTTGCTCTGGGCATCCGAGGGCCCGGACTCCGGCTTCGGCCGCCACGAGTCGCCCACCTTCTCGTGGGTGTGCTTGAGCGCCTGGTATCCGACGCGGTAGGCCCGCTCCTCGTCCCCGTACTCCTCGAGCGCGGAGTCGTGGGCCTTCGCGAATGTCCGCTGCGCCTTCGCGTCCGATCTCGCCAGGGTCGAGGGAAGCTCGGACTTCTTCGGCTTTCCGCTCTTCGACATCATCGGCATCGTGCTCACCTCTCATCGACGGACTCTCCGTTGTCCGCAGGCTATCGCGGCCGGCCGCCGCTGCCAAGCGGTTCGGGATCAGTCGTCGACGGCGTCGCGTCCGCGCCGCACGATCAGCGGATCCGGATCGTAGACGACGTTGGGATCCTTGCCCTCGTAGTCGAACTGGTTGAGGAAGTAGCGCATGGCATTGAGGCGGGCGCGCTTCTTGTCGTTGCTCTTGATCGTGATCCAGGGCGCGTGGTCGGTGTCGGTGCGGCGGAACGTCTCCTCCTTCGCCTCGGTGTAGTCCTCCCACCGTCCCAGGGACTCCAGGTCCATCGGCGAGAGCTTCCACTGCCGAACGGGATCGATCTGCCGAATCGCGAATCGGGTGCGCTGTTCGCGCTGGGTGACGGAGAACCAGAACTTGGTGACGTGGATGCCGGAGTCGATGAGCATCTTCTCGAACACCGGTGCCTGCTCCATGAAGGTCTCATACTCGTCGTCGGTGCAGAATCCCATCACGCGTTCGACGTTGGCGCGGTTGTACCAGGACCGGTCGAACATGACGATCTCCCCGTTCGTGGGCAGATGCTCGACGTAGCGCTGGAAGTACCACTGCCCGGCTTCCCTGTCGGAGGGCTTGTTGAGGGCCACGACCTTGGCGGCGCGCGGGTTGAGGTGCTCGGTGAATCGTTTGATCGTTCCGCCCTTGCCGGCCGCGTCGCGCCCTTCGAACACCACGACGTGCTTGAGATCGTGGTCCTGTCCCCAGTACTGGAATTTCAGCAGCTCGACCTGCAGCTGGTACTTCTTGATCTCGTACTCCTCCCGTTCCATCAATTCGGGATACGGGTACCCTTCGCGCCAGGTCTCGACGGCTCGGCCGAGCGGATCGATGAGCCGAGGGTCAGGAGTGTGACCGTCGTCGACCCGGTAGCCTTCGACACGGAGCTGGTCGATGTACTCCCGCAGGTTCTCGTTCGGCAGACTGGTCACTGGCCCCTCCTCGACATCGGCTTCCCCTTCGCCTCGGCCCCCGACGCACCGGTGAGAGCCCAAGACTCAGGCACGGTACTGCGCCGAGGTGAACATCAGGTTATCCGATCGATGTCCCGTTTCGGGATGATCCCCAGGCTGAGCAGCGGTGCGAGAGCGACCGCGGCGAACGCGAGCGGATAGCCCCAGAGGGTGATGAGCGCGCCGAGGCCGGGACCGAGCGCCGCCGACATCACGAACTGCCCGGTGTTCTGAGCTCCGAGTGCCTTGCCCGCCCACCGCGGCCCGGCAGCCTCGGCCACCGAGGCGAAGGCGAGCCCGTTGTCAGCCACCGACACGGTCGCCGCCAAGATGAACACGATGCTCGCGAGGATCGGCACCGGCGTGAGCGAGACGAGGGCGACATGGCCCACGAGGATCACCGCGAGGACGGCGACGACGCGCATGAGTCCGACCCGAGATCTCGCTTTGTCGGAGATGCCGCCGATGATCATCCGCCCGAGCGCCCCGACGATCTGCGACGCAGCGACCACCGCCCCGGCCACCGCCGCGTCGACATGCTGATTGCTGATCAGCCAGATCAGGCCGTAGGTGGCGAACGCGAACTGGGGGATGACGAGAAGTGCTGAGGCCGCGTGGATTCGCCACAGGAACGAATCCCGACGGTACGGGTTCCCTGCCGAGCCGAGAGCCGAGGCCGCCGCCTCGGCGCCGGCATCGGGTGACAACGTCTCGGCGTCCGGGGCCACTGCCTCGGCAGGGGCCACCGCCTCGGTGTCGGCAGACGATTCCCTCCGCGCATCGGGGGACGGTGCCGCCAGGGCGTGGGGTGGGTTGCGGACTCCGATCACGCACACCAGCGCCATCACCCCATTGACGGCCACGATGAACCACAGGTAGCCCGGCACTCCGTGCTCCGCGGCGATCGGGGGCACGGCCAGGGCAGCGACACTGGTGCCCAGGGGTGGCGCCATCTGCCGGATGCCCATCGCCAGTCCGCGGCGGTGACGGGGGAACCAGCCCATGATCATGCGTCCGCTCGCCGAGTTCACCGACGCCGCAGCGGCACCGGAGGCGGCGATGAGCACGATCATCCAGATCGGCGAGCCGACTACGACCAGTGCCAACCCCGTCGCCAGTGCCGTGAGTGAGATGCCGAGGATGATGGCCAGGCGTTCGCCGAAACGATCGGCGAAGGCGCCCCAGGCGATGAGGGTGAGGATGAGGCCGTAGCTCGGCGCGACGGCGATGGTGCCGGCCTGGGTCAGGGAGTAGCCGAGCTCGCTGTTCATGTGGGGAATGAGAAACGCCGGTCCGGTGATCGCGACGGTGGCCGCCATCTGCGCGACCACGCTGATGACGAGGATCACCCACGCTTGTGCACGGGGCGCGTTCTCGGTCATACCTCGAGGCTAGTCGGGTCTCTACCCTGGCGTAACCACGTCTCGGATCGCGGCAGGGACGTTTCCGTTATACAGTGAGTCCGGTGTCGCCCCCTATAGCCCAATCGGCAGAGGCAGTCGACTTAAAATCGATTCAGTGTGGGTTCGAGTCCCACTGGGGGGACCAGGTCCTCTGCGAGGTCGGGATCGCTGCCATGACCTTTCGTGCTCGATTCGCCGCGCTCGCGTTCACTCGGGCATGATGTCCCTATGATCTCGCTGCTCCTCTCACTCGGGAATCCGCCGCAGCTCGTGACCGGCATGGACGACTCGGGCGTGGACGCGACCGCGGGTCCGGCGGTCATCGTCTCCGGTGAGGACGAACTGATTTCCACGCCCGCCTCAGACGGATCGCTCTCGGTCGCCGACATCTCCGCGCTCAGCGCAAGGCCTCTGGCCTACCGCGAGGCCGACGGGCAATGGCATGTCATCGGCTATGAGGCCGCCGACCATTGGTCGGCCCTCTCCCCTGACCTGCGGCAGCGTCTGCTCACCGATCGAACCGCGGTCCTCGACGTCGAGGACTTCAAGACGGCGACGAACGGTGCGAGCGCATCGATGATCACGAAGAACTGGTCCTACTCCGGTCATCCGCGTCGGTACCGGATCGCCGGTGAACTGCGGGAACTCACCGAGGTGCTCGCGGCGATCAGTTCCCACCAGTACCGCTGACACCGTCGCGATTCTCGGTGATCGCCGAGACATTGAGTTCGGCCCACCGGCGAAGCGTGGCGACGGGTTCGCGCAGAGAACGCCCGAGGTCGGTCAGCCGGTATTCGACGCGTGGCGGCACCTCGGCGTGAGCTTCTCGGGTGATGAGTCCGTCAGCGGCGAGCGACCGCAGAGTCGAGGTGAGCACCTTGGGTGTGATGCCCCCGATCGCCTGGCGGATCTCGTTGAAGCGCAGCGGGCCCGACTCGAGGATGTCGATGATGAGCACCGTCCATTTGTCTCCGATCCGGTCGAGGATGACCCGCGTCGGACAGTCCGGATCGAAGGCATCGCCTTCCCAGCTGATTCCCATGGAACGACTCCATTAGTATCTTTGAGGTACCTGATATGTCGAAGATACCGTAATCACATCACCACCACCAATGACGAAAGGACTCCCCATGAGAATCGCACTCTTCGGTGCTTCGGGAATGGTCGGCTCACGTGTGACAAAGGAAGCCGCTGACCGGGGACTGGAGGTCACCGCCATCACCCGTTCGGGCACGGAGGTTCCCGGGGCCGTCCGCGGCCTCAAGGGCGACATGGGCGACGCCGCCTTCGCGGCTGCGGTCGTCGCCGACCACGACATCATCGTCTCGACGACCGGCCCGAGCCGCACCGGAGGCAGCCACGGTGAATGGCTCGACGCGCTCAAGACCATCGCCGCCGCCAGCGGCGACAAGCGCGTCTTCGTCGTCGGCGGCGCAGGCTCCCTCCTCGTCGACGGCGGCATGCTCAAGGACACACCCGACTTCCCGGAGATATACAAGACCGAAGCCGAGACCGGCACGCGTGCCCTGGAGATCCTGCGCTCGGGCGACTACTCGCCGTGGACGCTCATCTCCCCCGCCCCGGTCATCGCCCCGGGCGAACGCACCGGCACGTTCACTCTCGGCCTCGATTCGCCGGTCGGCGACACGATCTCGGCCGAGGACTTCGCGATCGCCATGGTTGACGAGATCGAGAACCCGCGGCACCTCGACGCCCGCTTCACCGTCGCCAACTGACCATCTCCTCGCCGAGGCGGCGGCTGGGTTTTGTCCGGCCGCCGGCTTCGCCTGCGGTCAACGCAGCGCATAATCGCGCGAGGAGATCTCGAAGCCGTGACGTCCGTTCGTGCACACGACGCCCCGGTCCTCATCGGTCGTGCAGGCGACTCCCCTGACCAGCAGCAGTTGGCCGTAGCCGAGGACCTCCGTGTCGGCGCCCCACTCCCCCGATGGTGATGCCAGGCTGTAGACGGGGTCGCCGTAGGCGGTGAACCGCGGCCTGCCGGTCCTGTCGAGTTCGATCGCGGTGGGCTGCTGCTGTGCCCCCATGTAGGAGACCGTCGGCAGATCGTCGGGGAAGTTGTGATTGTCGCACCCGACCCGGTCCTCGATGAAGCTGCAGTGGTGCTTGCGCGACTCCGTGGTGAAGTAGAGCTCGCTTCCCGCCCCGGCACCCTCGGCGTGGTAGTCCCAGGGTTCGACGTGGTATCCGGCAGGCACCGGCATCGATGCGGGACGGACGAAGAACTTCTGCCGATCCTTCTCGCACACCAGGGTCAGGGCGTAATCCTTGACCTCCGCGTCCATCGGGTACACGCACGACCACCCGTCGACGTCCGTGCCGTGACCGTCGACATGTCCGGAGTCATCGCCCTGCCCTTTGGCCAGGCCGATGAGCGCCGCACGCGCCGCGTGGCAGTCGGTCTCGGGCGTTCCCTGGTAGACCTTCGCCTTGAACGACCCGGGAGCCTGACCGCAATGGCC
>JAPSIC010000092.1 GCA_031179165.1 Brevibacterium sp. | reverse complement strand
TGGTTTTTGCGGTGGTGATAGTGGTGGGGAAACGCCCGGTTAACCGTTCCGATCCCGGTAGCTAAGCCCATTCGCGCTGATGGTACTGCAACTTGGTGGTTGTGGGAGAGTAAGTGACTGCCGCAAATCAAACTCGGGGTGGTCCCTCGTGTCCAGTCGTGTTCTTCAATTGAGAAGAATGGGGCTGGCCGCGCGGGACCATCCCTTTTTCATATTCATGACGCTCCACCGCACCAACTGACGATGGTTCCCGGATGCAGTCGCTGCGGGTCCTCGTCTGCGAAGAAGCCGACCCGAGACCCTAGCCGAGTTCCGCCTCGGTGATGGCCTGACGCACCACCGCAGCGAAACGGTTGACGACCGCGGGCGGCTCCTTGCCGGCCCCCACGGACGGGGCCGCGAGCAGGAGCGAACGCGCGAACCTCGGGTCGGCGATCGGACGGAGCACGACGCCGGCCGGGGCGTTCCCCGCCGCCATCTTCGGCACCAACCCGATGACCATCCCCGCGGCGATCATTCCGAGCATGACGGAGAAGTCGTCCGTCCGGAAGGCGACCTCGAGTTCGTGGCCAGCCGCGCGGAAGGCGTCGATGACCACCAAGTCCATCGGATCATCGGGTGTGGACCCGAACAGCCAGTTCTCCTCGTCGAGCGTGAGCAGGGTCTCGACGTCGATGGGTTCGCGCACCGCCAGGGGATGGGACTCGGGCAGCGCCAGGTGCAGGGGATCCTGGAACACCTCGGTGGTCTGGATGTCGGTGGCGAAGGGCAGGTCGTAACCCGGCACCGAATAGACGAGGACGACGTCGTACTCGTGCCGGTTGACGTGTGAGACGAGCTGGCCGAACTCCTCGAGAGTGCTCTGGATGTGGATTCCCTCCTCCTTCGCCAGACCGACGATCGAGGGCAACAGGAACGCCGCCGCGGTGGGGAAGGCTCCGAACTGCAGCCGGGTCGCTCCGGTGGCGGCGTGGGCGCGCACGTCCTTGAGCGCCCGTTCGCTGAGGTTGAGGATGCGGTTGCCCTGTTCGAGCATCATCATGCCCGCCGGAGTCAGTGTCGAGCCCCGGGTGGTCCGGCGCAGCAGCGGCGTGCCGACCAGACGGTCGAGATTGCGCAGGTGATAGTCGACCGAGGGCTGGCTCCACCCCAGCTGGCGAGCGGCACGCGTGACAGAGCCCGTCAGGCTCACAGCGCGCAGGGCCATCAGTTGTCGAAGATCGAGCATGAGGAAAGTCTAGGTCCGGAAACGCGAGATGTGGGCGCCGGTGCCATACAGTGTCTGGTGCTCGGCAGCGTTTTCGGGGATTCCGTCCCCGCGTCCAGGCCATGATGATGGGACCATGTTGGAATCGTCATCCCAGAGTGTCACCCTGCCCGCAGAGCACGACCCGATCGACCGGGTCGCTCACTCCGCCACGTCCGCACGCCAGGAACATGCGCGCTTCCGACTCGACCAGGACCGTGCCCCCTACGCCGAGGCGCTGCAGGAGTTCGCCGGGCGCGGGCCGATCCAGCTCATGGTCCCCGGCCACGGCGGCACCGATGCCGCAATGAGCACCGGATTGGCCGATTTCATCGGCGAACGGGCCCTGCACCTCGACATCCCCATGCTCATCGATGGCGTCGACCTCGAAGCCGACTCGCCCTTCGACGAGGCGGTCGCTCTGGCCGCCGACGCCTGGGGCGCGCGACGAACCTGGTTCCTCACCAACGGCGCCTCGCAGGCCAACCGCACGGTCGCTCTCGCCGTCCGCGGACTGGGCGAGAACGTCCTGTCCCAGCGCAGCGCGCACTCGAGCTTCAGCGACGGGATCGTCCTCGCCGGACTCCACCCCAGCTACGTTCTGCCCAATGTCGACACCCGCAACGGCATCGCCCACGGTGTCTCCCCGGCGGCCCTCGAAAAAGCTCTGCGCGACGCCCGCGATCAGGGTCGACCCGCCTCGGCGGTCTACATCGTCTCCCCGAGCTACTTCGGCTCGGTCGCCGACGTCCGGGCGCTGAGCGAGATCGCCCACTCCCACGGAGCGCCGCTGATCGTCGACGGCGCCTGGGGCCCGCACTTCGGCTTCCACCCGCGCCTGCCGGAATCCCCGGCCCGCCTCGGCGCCGACCTCGTCGTCTCCTCGACCCACAAGCTCGCGGGGTCCCTGACCCAGTCCGCGATGCTCCACCTCGGCGACGGCCCCTTCGCCGACGTCCTCGAACCTCTCGTCGAACGTGCCTTCGGGATGACGGCCTCGACCTCCTCCTCGGCGCTGCTGATGGGCTCCCTCGACGTCGCCCGCCGCAGCCTGGCGACGAATGAGGATGCGATCGGCGCCTCGATCGTCACCGCCTGCCGCTTCCGCGACCTCATCGCCGCCGATGACCGGCTGCGCGATGTGGGGGAGACCTTCGACACCTACGACGACATCGTCGACACCGATCTGCTGCGGGTGCCCATCGACCTCTCCGCGACCGGACTGAGCGCCCACTGGGTCCGCGACCAGCTCATCGGCGGCCACGACATCTACTTCGAGATGTCGACGGCGACGACCCTGGTGGCCGTCATCGGTGCGGGCAAGACCCCCGATGTCGACGCCGTCTACCGGGCGCTCGTCGACGTCATCGAATCTGACGCCGCCGAGCAGGCGCGCACGGATGAGTCGGCGGCCGAGGACTTCCCCGCGCTGCCCGCTCCCGGGCGGATGCGGATGCTCCCGCGCGACGGGTACTTCGCCGCCACCGAGGTGGTTCCCGCCGCCGAGGCGATCGGCCGGGTGTCCGCCGATGCGCTGGCCGCCTACCCGCCCGGAGTGCCGAACGTCCTGCCGGGGGAGGAGATCACCCCGGAGACGGTCGCGTTCCTCGACGCGGTGTCGTCGTCACCGACCGGCTACGTCCGCGGCGCCGTCGACTCCTCGCTCACCCGGTTCCGGGTGATCGTCGAATCCTGAGATCCCACCCAGCGGTGGCCGCCGAAACGTAGGCGGCCACCGCTTCTGCCGGCCTCGAGCCGGCTTTGACGCGTCGGCCTCGGGCCGACTCAGATAGAGCCGGCCTCGAGCCAGCGCAGAGGTGCCGGTCAAACCGGCGCAGACCCATCCGAACCACGTTCCGGGCCCAGCGCCCGGGCCGACAAAGAAGTCTGGACAACACGCATGACGACATTGAAAGAGCAGCTGTTCCGCGTCAAACCGGTGCCGGCGCGAGGAACCGAGGACGACGAGCGCGGCCTCAAGCGGAGCATCGGACTGTTCCCGCTGACGATGATCGGCGTCGGCGGGACGATCGGCACCGGCATCTTCTTCATCCTGTCCGAAGCGGTGCCCGTCGCCGGTCCCGCTGTGATCTGGTCGTTCGTCATCGCCGCCGTCGTCGCGGGCCTCTCCGCCCTCTGCTACGCCGAGCTCGCCGGCAGCGTCCCCGTCTCCGGGTCCTCCTACTCCTACGCCTACACCACCCTCGGTGAGCTGCCCGCGATGGGAGTGGCCGCCTGCCTGCTCCTCGAATACGGAGTGTCCACCGCGGCCGTGGCCGTCGGCTGGTCGCAGTACGTCAACCAGCTGCTCGGCAACCTCTTCGGCTTCCAGCTGCCCGAGGCGCTGTCCTACGCCCCGGAGGAGGGCGGCATCGTCAACCTCCCCGCCATCATCCTCATCCTCCTCTGCGCCCTCCTGCTCATCAGCGGCACCTCCCACTCGGCGATCACCAACACGATCATGGTCATCATCAAGATCTCCGTGCTCATCTTCTTCGTCGCCGTCGGCCTGACCGGTTGGAACGCCGACCACTTCGCCGACTTCGCGCCCTTCGGCTTCGCCGGCGTGATGACCGGCGCCGGGATCATCTTCTTCTCCTTCGTCGGCCTCGACGCCGTCGCCACCGCCGGTGACGAGGCGAAGAACCCGCGCAAGAACCTGCCGATCGCGATCATCTCCGCGCTCATCATCGTCACCACCGTCTACGTGCTCGTCGCCATCGCCGGCCTCGGCGCACAGGAGGCCGAGAAGTTCGACGGCCAGTCCGCAGGCCTGTCGGCGATCCTCGAGACCATCATCGGCGCCACCTGGCCGGGCACCGTCGTCGCCATCGGCGCCGTGATCTCGATCTTCTCCGTCACCCTCGTCGTCCTCTACGGCCAGACCCGCATCCTGTTCGCGATGTCGAAGGACGGGATGGCGCCGAAGATCTTCCAGACCGTGCACCCGCGGACCATGACCCCGGTGCCCAACACGGTCATCGTCGCCGTCGTCGTCGCCATCCTGGCCGGCGTCCTGCCGATCAACTTCCTCGCGGAGATGACGAGCATCGGCACGCTCGCCGCATTCCTCGTCGTGTCGATCGCCGTCATGGTCCTGCGCAGGCGCGAACCCGGACTCGAACGGTCCTTCAAGGTGCCCTTCTACCCGGTGATCCCGATCCTGTCGATCATCGGCTGCCTGTGGATCATCAAGGACCTGCGCCCCATCACCATCATCGTCTTCGCAGTCTGGACCGCCGTGTTCCTCGTCTGGTACTTCTTCACCGGGCGGAAGAACTCCGTCCTCGGCAAGCAGCTCGACGCCGCCGAGGTGGCCGCCCGATGAGCATCGTCGTCGGAGTCGCGCCCGGCCATGACAACGGCCCGGCCGTGCGCCTGGGCGTGCTGCTGGCCCGGTCCTACCGGCAGCCTCTGGTCCTCGTCGCCGTCAGCGCCGTCGCCTCACCCCTGATCCTGCCCAAGGTCGACACCGAGTACCGTCGGCACATCGTGACACTGTCGCGGCAGGTCCTCGACGAGGTGACCGGCATCGTCCCTGCCGACGTCGACGTCCGCAGCCTCGTCAGGGAGGCGCGCTCCATCCGCCGCGGGCTGCTCGAGGTCTGCGCCGAGGTCGACGCGATGCGACTGGTCGTCGGGTCGGCCGAGGACAGCGAGCCGGGCACCATCCGCCTGGGAACGGTGTCGACCGGTCTGCTGCAGTCCGCGGAGCTGCCGGTCGCCATCGCCCCCGCCGGCTTCGACCTGCCACCGGCTCCGACGCTGGAGCGCGTCACGGCCGCCTTCAACGGATCGCACACCTCGGGGGAGCTGGTTCGCGGGGCGGCTGCGGTGGCCGGGATGGCTGGAGCCGCGCTGCGCATCGCGGCGTTCGCCCCGCGCCCGGAATCGGCGATCACCGGCGTCAGCGCCGGGTCGGGAGTCGACACGGAGGACGACCTGGTTCGCGAATGGACGGACGTCATCCGCAGCCAGACCGCCGAGCTGCTCGACGACGTCGACGAGCTCAGCGGACGCGAGACCGAGGTCGTCGTCGGGGTCGGACCCGACTGGGACACCGCGGTGAGGGCCATCGGCTGGAAGGCCGCCGAGGTGCTGCTCATCGGATCGAGCACGCTCGGACCCCTGACCCGTCTGTCCCTGGGCTCACGCGCGGCCAAGATCATCAAGCACTCCCCGGTCCCGGTCGTCCTGGTGCCCCGGAAGGCGGCGCAGTCCTACGCCGCGCAGGCGAAGTAGGGCTCACAGCAGGCCGGTGCCGCGCGAAGCGGTGCCGCAGTAGGGCAGCGTCGCGCGCACTTGGGCTGCGGCAGGGCAGCGCCGCGCGCACTGGGGTCGCGGCAGGGCAGCGCCGCGCGGAGCGGGGTCGCAACTCGACCTCGCATCACAAATGGAACTATGCATCTGTTTCAAAACAGATGCATAGTTCCATTTGTGATGGGGATGAAGCCCGCTCGTGCCGAGACGGCTGTGTCAGCGGCCGAAGAGCTTCGAGAACAGACCCTTCTTCTTCTTTGGCTGCTCGGGCTGCTCCGCGGCTTCGTCCTCCGCGGTCTCGTCCTCCGCGGTCTCGTCCTCCGCGGTCTCGTCCTCCGCGGCGGCACGTGACTCCTCCGGGGACGCAGCGTCAGCGGGACGCTCCTCTTCGCGGGCGGCAGCTGCCGCCTCGGCGGGCGAACCGGCGGGCGACCCGGGTTCGGCGGGCTGCGCGGTCTCCGCGGGCGTTTCGCCGGGTGCGGCTGCGGGGGCCTCGTCGGACGCTGACGCGGGCGTGGGCGTGGACGCGGAGGCGGTGGCGGCTGGCTCCATGGGCTCGGCCGTCTCCGGGGCCGCCTCGGCGCGGGACTCCTGACCGCGGACCGGGGTCGGGCGCTCTTCGACTCTCGCAGCGGCCTGAATTGGCTCCTGGTCTGCCGCGGCTGTGCCGGTGGCAGTCGTCGCTGCGGGTTCGGGGGCGGCCGTGCGCGCGGGAGTGGTCGCCGCCTCCGGGGAGGGGGCGCCGGCGGAGGCCTGGACGAACTGCTCGGCGGCCTCACCCTCCAAGGGTGCCTGGACTTCGCAGTTGGAGATCCGGCGCTGCTCGTCGAAGGACAGATCCGCGCTGCCATCGGCGAAGAGGAGACGGATCCCGTCCTCGGGCAGGACGGCGGTGGGAATCGCGCGCCGGGCCACATACGCCTCGAGCGCGGCACGATGGTCGTCGACCGTGGTCAGGGTCAGGCCCTGCATGAGCGCCCGGACCGTCGTCTTGACCTGCGGGGCAGGCAGGGCGAGCTCGGGTGCGTCGACGAGCAGCCACACGGTGGTGCCCGCACCGGCCGCCGCCGGATAGTGCGCCCACTTCCCGGTCGCGGCCTTCGCCGCCAGGGTCAGGCGCAGGGCCAGTTCATCGTCGAGCTCGAGCTCAGCGGTCGTCAGCTCGGCCACGCCCTCACCGGCCCCGAAGCGGCGGACCTGGTGGGACAGGTCGACCACGGGCTCGGGGAAGTCGTTGATGTTCTCCCACCCCCACAGCCATGTGCCCTGCGACTCGGAGCCGAGCAGATGCGGACGTCCCCGCAGCACCAGAGTCCCGTCGGAGGAGAACGTCAGCTGCGGATCCGCGGTGAAGTCGACCTCCCAGGTCGCCTCGGCGATGAGGCTGCCGAAATGCGACTGCATCTCCGTGGAGAGGAACACGGCGCTGTTGACCAGATCCTGCAATGTTGTGCTCATGGTTCCCAGCCTAAAGGGCAGAGCGGGTTTCGCGCGGAGGCACGCGCCGCCGCCCAGGTGACAGGGAGTCAGCGGCTCGTGTCAGTGCCTCGTGGTGGACTGGGACCGCAAAGTAAATCCGCTGCAGGTCTTGAAAGGACGGAGAACGAATGTAAGATGATGTGTTGCGCTCTTCCACCGGTAATCTCCACATCCTATAATCCCCAGGACGTTCACCGTGGCTCTCCTCCGCCTGTCCCTGAAATTCGCGAAACCCTATTGGCTGTTCATCGTTCTGGTCGTCGTGCTGCAGCTGGCCTCGACCATCGCCGCCCTCTACCTGCCGAGCCTCAACGCCCGGATCATCGACGAAGGTGTGGCCACCGGTGACACCGACTTCATCTGGTCGACCGGGATGACGATGCTCGTCGTCTGCCTGGTCCAGGTCGTCACCGCCATCACCGCCATCTTCTTCGGAGCACGAGCGGCGATGGGAGTCGGCCGAGACCTGCGCCGGTCCATCTACAGCAAGGTCGATGAGCTCTCGGCGCTCGAGGTCGGCAGATTCGGCAGCGCCACCCTGATCACACGCAATACCAATGACGTCCAGCAGGTGCAGATGCTGGTGCTGATGACCCTGAACTTCATGGTCTCCACCCCGATCATGTGCATCGGCGGCATCATCATGGCCCTGCGTGAGGACATCGGCTTGTCCTGGCTGGTGTGGGTCTCCGTGCCCACCCTGTTCGTGGTCGTCGGCATCCTCGTCTTCCTCCTGATGCCGCTGTTCCGGCGCATGCAGGACCAGGTCGACGACATCAACGGAGTCCTGCGCGAGCAGATCACCGGCATCCGCGTCATCCGCGCCTTCGTCCGGGAGCCGTTCGAGGCCGACCGGTACGCCGTGGCCAACCGGGCCCTGACCGAGACCTCGGTCAAGGTCGGCAACCTCTTCGTGCTCATGTTCCCCGCCATCATGATGATCCTCCACCTCGCCACGGCCGCCGTGCTGTGGTTCGGCGGGCACCGGGTCGACGCCGGACAGATGGAGGTGGGGTCGCTGACCGCGTTCCTCCAGTACCTGCTGCAGATCCTCGTCGCGGTGATGATGGGCGTGTTCATGATGATGATGATCCCCCGCGCCGTCGTCTGCGCCGAACGCATCTCCGAGGTGCTCGGGTCGACCTCCTCCATGGTCATTCCCGACGGAGTCGAGGAACTCCCGCGCCGAGGTGAGCTCGAGTTCGACTCGGTCACCTTCGGCTATCCCGGCGCCGAGGTCCCCGTCATCGAGAACCTCAGCTTCACCGCCCGTCCAGGCACGACGACCGCGATCATCGGCTCCACCGGCTCCGGGAAGACGACGATCGTCAACCTGATCCCCCGATTGCTCGACCCGCAGTCCGGTCAGGTGCGCATCGACGGCGTTCCCGTCAGCGCATTCAACCGGCACCAGTTGGCTCAGCTGGTCGGCCTGGTGCCGCAGAAGCCCTACCTGTTCTCCGGCACCATCGCCTCGAACCTGCGCTTCGGCAGCGAATTCGCCGGCGACGACGAACTGTGGGAGGCCCTGTCGATTGCGCAGGCCGCCGACTTCGTCGCCGCGAAGCCGCAGCAGCTCGAGGAGGGCGTGGCCCAGGGCGGGACCAACTTCTCCGGCGGTCAGCGGCAGCGCCTGTGCATCGCCAGAGCACTGGCGGCCAAACCCCGCATCTACGTCTTCGACGACTCGTTCTCCGCCCTCGATGTCGCCACGGATGCTCGGCTGCGCGCGGCCCTGTTCGAGACCACCGCCGAGGCCACCGTGGTGGTCGTCGCCCAACGCGTCTCCACGATCCGTGAGGCCGACCAGATCATCGTCCTCGACGAAGGCCGGATCGTCGGTCGGGGGACGCACGATGAACTCCTCGAGACCAACCCGACGTATCAGGAGATCGTCGAATCCCAGCTGACCGCGGAAGGGGTGAACTGACATGACCGACACCTCAACCGTGACCGCTGACGAGGTCGAGGAGGAGTACGTCCCGCAAGGCGACGAGGGGGACATGTTCGGTGGGACTCCCGCCCGCAAGCCCAAGCACTTCTGGCCCTCGGTCAAACGACTGCTCGGGCTGATGCGCTCCGAGAAGGTCGGGCTCTTCAATGTCGTCCTGCTCGTCGTCGGCTCCGTCGTCCTCACCGTCATCGCCCCGAAGGTCCTCGGTCGGGCGATGGACATCGTGTACTCCGGAGTCATCGGATCCCAGCTGCCGGCGGAGGCCTCCATCGAGGCGATCATCGACCAGGCACGAGCCGCGGGCCGGGACGACTACGCCGAGATGCTCGCCACCGCCGATGTCGTGCCCGGCCAGGGCATCGACTTCACGGCCCTCGGGCAGATCATCATCATCGTCCTCCTCATGTACCTGGTCGCCTCGATGCTGATGTGGGCGCAGGGCTACATCCTCAACGCCCTGGTCATGCGCGTCGTCTACCGGCTCCGTGAGGACATCGAACGCAAGCTCAACCGGCTCCCGCTGCGCTACTTCGACACCCGGCAGCGCGGGGACGTGATGTCCCGGGTGACCAACGACGTCGACAACATCCAGCAGGCCCTGCAACAGGCGTTCTCGCAGCTCGTGCAGTCGGCGCTGACGATCATCGGCATCGGGGTGATGATGTTCATCGTGTCCTGGCAGCTGGCGCTGCTGGCACTCATCGCGCTGCCGCTGTCGGCGATCATCGCCGGGGTCATCGGGGTGCGCTCGCAGAAGCTGTTCAAAGCGCAGTGGAAGCACACCGGGGCGGTCAACGGTCACGTCGAGGAGTCCTTCTCGGGACTTGACGTCGTCCGCGCCTTCGGCCGTGACGAGGTCATGCTCGCCGAGTTCGACCGCCGCAACGATGAGCTGTTCCGCGCCTCAGCCGGGGCCCAGTTCGTCTCCGGGATGATCATGCCCGCGATGCAGTTCGTGTCCTACCTCAGCTACGTGCTCATCGCCGTCGCCGGTGGACTGAGAGTGGCGTCCGGGCAGATGACTCTGGGCGATGCCACCGCCTTCATCCAGTACTCGCGCGAGTTCTCGCAGCCGATCTCCGAGATGGCGGGCGTGGCGAACATGCTGCAGTCCGGCGTCGCCTCGGCGGAGAGGACCTTCGAGCTGCTCGACGCGGACGAGGAGGAACCCGACGACGCCGATCAGGCGCTGCCGCCCCGCACCCCGGGTCGGGTCGAGTTCTCCGACGTCACGTTCCGCTACGACGAGGACACTCCTCTCATCGAGAAGGTCTCGTTCACCGCGGAACCCGGCCACACCGTCGCCATCGTCGGCCCGACCGGTGCGGGCAAGACCACCCTGGTCAACCTCGTCATGCGGTTCTACGAGATCAGCGGTGGAACCATCAGCCTCGACGGCACCGACATCAGGGACCTGACCCGAGCCGATCTGCGCTCGCACGTGGGCATGGTGCTGCAGGACGCCTGGCTGTTCGAGGGCACCATCCGCGACAACATTCGCTACGGCAGGCTCGATGCCACGGATGAGGAGGTCCTCGACGCGGCCAGGGCGACGATGGTCGACCGTTTCGTGCGGCAGCTGCCCGACGGCTACGACACGATCATCGACCAGGATTCCGGCAGCATCTCCGCTGGTGAGCGCCAGCTCATCACGATCGCGCGAGCATTCCTGGCTGATCCCTCGCTGCTCATCCTCGACGAGGCGACCTCCTCGGTCGACACCCGCACCGAGGTGCTCGTGCAGCAGGCCATGGCCGCACTCCGGACCGACCGGACGTCGTTCGTCATCGCCCACCGCCTGTCGACGATCCGCGACGCCGACACCATCCTCGTGATGGAGAACGGGGCGATCGTCGAGCAGGGCAGCCACGAAGAGCTGCTCGCGGCAGAAGGCGCCTACCACAGGCTGTATATGTCGCAGTTCCGCGGTGAGGACGCCGAGGAGCAGTTCACCGCCGAGGTGCTGGCAGAAGGCGACCGCGAGCCCGAGGTTCCCGTCACCGAGGACTCGAGGTCCGGGGTCGCCGACGCCGCGGTCGACATCGCCGCCGACGACAGCGCTGCGGGGGACAACGCAGCCGACGACAGTTCCATGGGGGACAGCGCCGCCGACGACAGTGCCGTGGATGACAGTGCCGTGGAGGCTCGAACTCAGAGGTGAGGAACGCCGGTGTCCGACCGGCAACCGAACGCTGCCCCGGGGCGCTGACCCCGGGGCAGCGTCGTATCCGCCGGAACGCCGGACTTCGGTTCCGAACTCTGTCGGGAACGATAACGATTCTCCGAGCTCCGGGAGGGAAGTGCGCGCTTCCGTGATCCCTCAGATGCAGAGGCCCTGAGAAAGATGACCTTTTCGTCACAGAGAACGAACACACGATTCGCATCCCCGTTCCTGTCGTCATCCGGTCTGACCAGGGATCCGACCGGCCGCTAGGCGAATTCTCGGCTGCCGCATCGGTGGCGCCGATGTCAGGGTCACCGGACGATATGGGACCGGTGTCAATGCGGTAGCGAAGACGTCCGTATCTCGATCTCGGTTCCTTCATGAACTCAATGGTCAATAGTCGGAAAGCCGGGCAGATGTGCGTATCGTCCTGATCACCGCACCGGGACGTGCGGCTCACGTCCGCCTCGCGCTCACAGGCCACGGGCGCTCCACAGACCAGTTCGCTGGAAGGTTCATCATGAAACGGCTGGCACTCGCAGCAGCCATCGCCCTCGGGCTCCTCACCTTCGGTGCGGCACCGGCGACAGCCGGCGATGATCACGCCAGGAGCCCGGTCTCCGCCGGGATCGTGGAGCCGGCTTCGCCCGATGTGGTCGGGGAGCACGGTGCTGATTCCGGCCTCGGTCAGAATGAAGCCTCGGAGGTACGAGCCGCCGGTCCGAGGGAGGACGCCGGACCCGCCGACGACGCGGATCCGACCGAGCAGGCCGGATCGACCGACGCGGCGGAATCGGAGGAGGCAACCGAGACGGCAGAGGCCGCCGAACCGATCGACGCGACATTCTCGTTGCTGACGCCGGAGCTGACCCCGGAGGAGATCCGCGATCCCGACAGGGGCATCCGGTACACCATCGACGGGCTCAAGGCGGGGGACACCGTCACCCACAGCATCGGTGCTGGTGGTCCCACCACCGTCCCACAGGACGGGCTCTTCGAGGGCACGATCGTGGGCGACTCCGAGGTCGAGCCCGGAACCACTCTCGACTTCACCGTCACGGTCGACCGCAACGACGCCGACCCGGTCACCTTCGACGGCAGTGTCGAGGTCATCGGAGACGAATCGAGCGATACCTCCCCGGCGCTGACTGTCTCGCCGGAGACCCTGCAGCTGCGCGAGTTCCGCAGCACCGGCGTCAGCGTCACGATGACCGGGTGTGAACCGCGGACCGAGGTGCAGTTCAGCGCGGTGTTCGTCGACGACCCAGGCACGACGACGTGGGAGCAGACGGTCAGCGCCGACGAGGACGGAGACGCGGAGGCCACCTACCGGGTGGATCCGGACATCGATGACGGCTTCGGATTCATCGGCGACCACTTGGTGGACGCGAGCTGCGGGGAGACGAGCGCCGAGGCGAGCCTGACGGTGACCGCGAACGACGACGATGCGAACGACGACGATGCGAACGACGACACCGCGAACGACCCCACACTCACCGTCTCACCCGAATCCCAGCAGCTCACCGCCTTCCGCCAGGACGGAGTCACCATGACGGTGACCGGATGCGGTCCCGGAGAGGAAGTGCTCTTCAGCCTTGCGCTGCAGGACGACCCGAGCACGCCCTATTGGGAGGAGACACGGGCCGCAGACGATGACGGTCACGCCACCGCCACGTTCGTGCTGGCAGAGGCCGCCGACGACGGCTACGAATTCATCGGTGAGCATCTGGTCAGCGCCACCTGCGCAGACGGGACCGCAGAAGCGACCTTCACCATCACCCCGAGCGGCAGTGGCACCATCGATCCGGCGCTGACGGTGGATCCGACGACGATCGCCGGTACCGACTTCGTCAATGAGAACAGGGGAGTGCAGCTGACGGTGCGCAGCTGCGGATCGGGACGCGACTCGGTGCGATTCGAGGTCTGGGGCACCGAACCGAGCGCACTGCTCTTCGACCGGACGGTCAAGGTGGACGAAGCGGGAACCGCCTCGGTGAGGGTCTTCGGGCTCGAGAACCGACCGGAAGCCTATGCCGGGAGGTACAACGTGAGGGCGACCTGCGGGGACACCGTGCTGGAAGGCACCTTCGACGTCACCAGCAGCTCCGCGGACGATCCGGACCAGACAGGAGACCCAGGGCGGGCCGGTTCCATCCCGCACACGGGTGCCGAGATCACGGGCCTGGGGGCGGGACTTGTCCTCATCCTGCTCGGAGCGGGTGCGGTGATCTTCGCCCGTCGCAACGCCCAGGCCGGCCGCTGACCCGCGTCGCTGGCACGTCCGCCACTGATGCGTCCGCCGTTGACTGATGCGCCCGCCGCTGGGCCCTCAGTCTTCTGCCAGTTCGGGGACGTGCTCGAGACCGAGCGATGGGTTCCCGTAGACGGACTGCACCTCGGCGATGACGACACGGTATTCTCCGAGCCACTCACCATATCGGCTCTTGGCCGTCTGATGGGTGTCCATGGCGATCAGCTGTTTCAGGGAGTCGATGTCCGCCCAATAGTAGACCTCGGAATGGAGCCCCGTGTTCTCGTTGTGCCACGCCTCCTCCCCGAGAAAGCCGGGGATCTGGCGGGCACGCTGAGCGATCTCGCTGTCGATGCGGTGGAAGTCATCATCGAGCGATCCGACTTCGAAGATGAACGTCGAACTGTACTTCGGTCGTGTTGGCAA
>JAPSIC010000222.1 GCA_031179165.1 Brevibacterium sp. | reverse complement strand
GCGCAGCCGGCGTCGATGGCGGCGAAGACGTACTTCGGCTGGAAGTGGATGTCGGCGATGACCGGGATCTGCGACTTCGCCGCGATCGCGGGCAGGGCGGCGGCGTCGTCGGCCGAAGGGCAGGCCACGCGCACGATGTCGCAGCCGGAGGCGGTGAGCTCGGCGATCTGCTGGAGGGTGGCGTTGATGTCCGTCGTCGGTGTCGTCGTCATCGATTGGACGCTGACCGGGTAGTCGGAACCGACGCCCACCTTGCCGACCTTGATCTGTCGCGTCTTCCGCCGAGGCGACAGCACAGGTGGCGGTGGAGCGGGCATTCCGAGGTTGACCGATGTCACGAACACAATCCCTTCGTTTCGGCTGAGAACCAGCCTGGCTGTTCGAGTCCTCCATCATTGTAGAACCACAACCCTGGGCCAGCCTGATCGCGGACGGTGCGATGCCTCACGCCGCACCGCCCGGACCGGCAGGTCGGCGGAGCGGAAGCGCCCAGCCGCCCGCGCCGGGAGGTCGGCGGGACCGAAGCGCCCTGTCGCCCGCGCCAGTCAGCCGGCGGAGCGGAAGATCGCGTCGAGGGTGATCGGTTTGACGAGGTCGACGTAGACGAGCAGCGCCGTCATGCACAGCATCAGGCCGATGACCACGTAGGTCAGTGGCAGCAGCTTCGCCGTGTCGAAGGGACCGACCCGGCCGTGCCCGCGAAGTTGGTTGATGCGCCGGCGCGCCCCTTCGTAAAGGGCGACGGCGATGTGACCGCCGTCGAGCGGGAGCAGCGGGATCATGTTGAACGCGAACAGGAAGATGTTGAGCGAGCCGAGCATGCCCAGCCCCAGCTGTGTCTTGTCGACGATCTCAAGGCGATCCGTGGACACGATCTCACCGGCCACTCGGCCGACGCCGACCATGCCGACGAGTCCCTCGGCATCGCGTTCCTTCTCCCCGACGGCGACCTGCGTGATGTCAACGAGTTTGACGGGCAGCGTCACGATCGCGTGGAAGACCCCGCTGACCTGGTCCCAGACCGCGCCGGGGAACTCATTGAGAGGCAGGGGCAGGCGTTCCTGGACCGGACCGATCCCGAAGAACCCCTCGGTCTCCGTCTGCGGTGTCCCGTCCGCGTTGAGGATCGGGGCGCCGCTCTCGTCCAGTCGTGGTCTCTCGTGGGCGATGATGGGCACGGTCACCGTCTGGGTCGAGCCGTCGCGGACGAATTCGACCTCGACGCTCTTGCCCGCCTGGTCCTCGATGACGCTCGAGAGCGTCTCCCAGTCCTCGGCGGGAACCCCGGCGACCGAGGTGATCCGGTCGCCGGGCTCGATGCCTGCCTCCCAGGCCGGCGTCAGCCGGTCACCCGACTGGCAGGCGTTGCGCTGATCGGCGGGCCGCGAGGCGGCTTCACTGGCATCGACGGCGCATTCGACAACGGTGGCGACCGTGGTCGTCGGCGTCATCACGCCGATGCCGAGCAGCGAGATCGCCATGATCAGGATGCCCAGGACGAGGTTGACGAACGGCCCCGCGAACATCACCACCAGTCGTCTGGGCACGTTGAGCGCGTAGAACGTCCGGTGCTCCTCCCCCGGTTCGATCTCCTGGTTCGAATAGTCCCGGGCATCGGACATCGTGGTCTCGAACAGCCGCCCCCGCCTCGCTCGGCGCGGGCGCAGCCCGGTCTCCGCGGTGCCGGTGTCGTCGAGGCGGCCGTCCGCGGCCTCGTCCCCGGCCTCCGCCGTACCGGGCTCGCCGAGGCGGCGGTTCGTGGCCTCCACCGGCGGGTACATGCCCGGCATCGCGATGTAGCCGCCCAGGGGCAGCGCTTTGATGCCGTACTCAGTCTCACCTCGGCGCCGGGAGAACAGGGTCGGACCGAAGCCGACCATGTAATGGGTGACCTTGACCCCGAACCTCTTCGCCGGGATCAGGTGTCCGAGTTCGTGGAGGGCGATCGAGATCGAGATCCCGATCAGGAACAGGATGACGCCGACGGTGTAGAGGAGCGTGACCATCTCAGGTCCTGCCGACGGTCTCGGGTCGCGCCGCCAGCTGTTCGCGTGTGAATTCCCGGGCCCAGGCGTCGGCGGCGAGCACCGTCTCGACCGTGTGCTCGGCCGCCGGTTCGTGGGCCCTCATCGCCGCCTCGATCCCCTCGTCGATCGCAGTGAAGGGGATCCGTCCGGTCACGAACGCGTCGACGAGCACCTCGTTGGCGGCGTTGAAGACGGCGGGAAAGCTGGCACCTCGGCGGCCAGCGTCGACGGCGAGGCCGAGCGCCGGGAACGCGATGTGGTTGACCGGTTCGAACGACCAGTGGGTCGGCTGCATCCAATTGCTGCCTTCGGCCCCCGACCGCAGCCGGCGAGGCTGACCGCTGTCCCCGGTGCCCAGGGCGTAGGCGATCGGCAGGCGCATGTCCGGGGGCGAGACCTGGGCGATGGTGGATCCGTCGATGAACTCGACCATCGAATGGATCTGGCTCTGCGGGTGGACGACGACCTCGATCCGGTCGAAGCCGATGTCGAAGAGCAGGTGCGCCTCGATGACCTCAAGGCCCTTGTTGACCAGGGTCGCCGAGTTGATGGTGATGACGTCGCCCATCGTCCAGGTGGGGTGCTTGAACGCCTGCGCCGGGGTGACCATGCGCAGGGCATCACGGGTCATGCCGCGGAACGGTCCCCCGGAGGCCGTGATGATGAGCTTGTGCACCTCATCGACCCGGCCGGAGCGCAGCGCCTGGGCGATCGCCGAGTGCTCGCTGTCGACGGGGATGAGACGGGCTCCGGTGCGCGCGGCGGCGTCGAGGACGATCGAGCCGCCGATGATGAGCGATTCCTTGTTCGCCAGCGCCACGTCCGTGCCGCGTTCGAGGGCGGCCAGGGTGGCCCCGAGGCCGACCGCCCCGGTCACCGCGTTGAGGACGAGGTCGGCGGGGGTGCCGGCGATCGCCTCGGCGGCGTCGTCTCCGATGAGGATCTCGCGCACCGGGCTGCTGATGCCGCGCTCGGCGGCCAGCCGGTCCAGTCGCTGCCGGACCTCCGCCTCTCCCCCGGCGGGCGGGGTGGTCAGCCCGATGACGGGGACGGAGAAGTCGAGAGCCTGAGTCAGCAGAAGCTCGATCTGGGAGCCCGCAGCGAGTCCGATGACGTCGAAATCCGCGGCGTTCGCGGTGAGGACTTCGAGGGCCTGAGTGCCGACCGAGCCGGTCGAGCCGACTACAATGATTCTACGTTTGCTCACGCCTACCGATGATGCCAAAGTTCTCTGGGAAATGTCTTGGCCGACAGCGGAATCCGAGCGTGAGCGCGGACACCATTCAACGGCGAGAGAGGTTTACATGAGTGCAACGCTGAGCCCCGACGACATCCTGGGATTGGATTCCGTCTTCGAGAAGGAAGACCTCGAGTTCGC
>JAPSIC010000221.1 GCA_031179165.1 Brevibacterium sp. | reverse complement strand
CGTGAAGATGAAGCGCTTCATCTTCGGGTTCCAACGACGGGTCTGGTGTCCAAAGTGGACGCCGCTGTCGAGCAGCTGGCGGATGGTGACGACGGCCATGCCGACGCTCCTTTCTCTTGCGCCTCTGGGGCGCACTGAGTCACAGTTGACGGACAGCACTGCTGTTGCCGACGACGGTGACGATTTCGGTTGATGCCTGGTATTCGGTCCGCGCACCCCACAAGACGGCCCAGATGGACTGCTTGCACCTCGGGGTGGAGAAGAGTTCGAATACGCGTAGTCAGAAGACACGCTTCTGCTGAGCCCAGTGTATCCCGGCAGACCAAGCGTTTTCCAATCGACGACCCTGGTCCCGGCCCTTGCCGATCCGACTCGTGCTCCTTCGATTGTGGACGATTCACACCCGGTTCCCGCTGCCGCACCGCGCTCCGTGATCCTCCCCATGCCGTTCCGGTGAACGGACGAGCGAGCACCCCTTGATCGGCCGGTCGACGTCTTCCTGTCTCGTGCTCGTTGCGGTGTGGATCGTCGTCGCACTCGTCCTCGTCTGCCCTGTGGATGCTTCACCGTCCTCCACAGGGGATCTCTCCGGCCGTGACTTCGCCTCTGTGCTCCTCTTCGATGGATTCATGAAGTCCTCGGACCGCCCTTCCGCACCGTCCCTGACCCGGTTCGCGTCCGCGTCCTTCGCGGCCCTCCTGGGAATCGTCGCCCTGATCCTCGCCGAGGCGGGCCTGCCGGTCCTCGCGGATCGTGCCGTCGCCGCCGCGAAGAGCGTGGCGACGTGGGTCTCGCCCGTCCCTGCGATGGAGATCATCGAAGCCTTCGACCCACCTCGGGAAGCCTGGCTGCAGGGGCACCGGGGCATCGATGTGCTCGCGGTCAGCGGTGAGCCCCTGCGGGCGCCGACAGCGGGAGTGATCCGGTTCCGCGGGTCCGTGGCGGGGACCGCGACGGTGAGCATCGAGACCGCCTCGGGTTTCGTGGTCTCATTCCAACCGGCGACCTCCGACCTGGAGAAGGGCGAGGGCTTCGCGTCTGGGGCCGAGATCGGCACCGTCGGTGCGGGAACGCACTGTGACCGGCCGTGCCTGCATGTGGGCGTCTGGCCGGTGGCCAGCGACCGGCGGTATGTCGATCCGGCCCAGTTCTACGGTCAGGACCGGTCGCTGCTCCTGCCGCTCTCCCGCACCCCCGCGGAGGAGCCGGCCGGCGACGACACGAGCTCCGGTGCCGGCGCGTGGGGCGGTCACCGGAACGGCAGGATACCCGCCTCCGCGATGTGCGCGCTCGAATCCGCTCCGGGGCACATGCTCCGATGCGACGCGCAGAAGGCCTTCGACCGTCTGTCCCATGCGTATCGAGCCCGCTTCGGCTCCCCGATCTCGGTCACCGACTCCTATCGTGACTACGACACCCAGGTCATCCTCAAACGCCGCAAGGGCCGGATGGCGGCGACACCGGGCCGGTCCAATCACGGCTGGGCCCTGGCCGTGGATCTGGGCGGCGGCATCAACGCCTTCGGCACTGCGCAGCACCAGTGGATGCGCGCCAACGCCCCGACGTTCGGGTGGATCCACCCGGGCTGGGCGAGGCAGAGCGGGTCCCTCCCAGAGGCTTGGCACTGGGAGTTCAGGAAATGAGGACCCAAGTGCGATAGAACTGAAGGCATGCGTATCGCCATTGTCGGAGGGCACGGACAGATTGCCCTGAAAGCCACTGAACTGCTCATCTCCGCCGGTCATGAGGTGACGTCGGTCATCAGGAGACCGGAACAGGTGACCGAGATCGAAGGTCTGAGCGCCCAGGCCCAGATCTGCGACATCGGGACGGCGGATGCCGCCGAGCTGGCCGCGGCCATCGCCGGGGCCGATGCCTTGGTGTTCGCCGCCGGGGCGGGACCGGGATCAACGATCGAGGCCAAGCGCAGCATCGACCTGGGCGGCTCGCTCAAAGCGATCGATGCGTGCCTGGAGATCGGGATCCGCCGGTTCGTGCAGATCTCGTTCATCGGCGTGACCAATCCCGTCCCCGAGGGCACCGATCCCGTCTTCGCCGCCTACTGGGACGGCAAGCGGGAAGCGGACGAGGCGCTCATCTCCTCGGGGCTCGACTACACGATCGTCAAACCCGGGGGCCTGACGGATGTGCCCGCCACCGGGACCGGAGAGGTCGGCGCCGATTCGCCGCGCGGAGCCACCACCTCACGCGGGAACGTCGCCGAGTTCATCCGGCTCGTGCTGGAGGAGCCGAGAACCGTGGGCATGTCCCTCGATATCCGGGACGGGGACACCCCGCTCAAGGATGCGCTGGAGAACTTCCTCCAGGCTCAGCGCTGAACCCAGCCGCAGCGTCGGCCGTCTAACTGGGCTACCGACTCTGCGTCGTGCAGAACACCACCGAACCGCGTGCAGAACACCACCGAACCGGAGGCCCGATGACAGTGCTCAACCTGATCGGCGTTCCCAGCAGCGCAGGCAGCTATTCGGCCGGCCAGGAGCAGGCCCCGTCGGCGTTGCGAGCGGCAGGGCTGGTCGAAGCACTCACCGACGCGGGCTGTGACGTTCGCGACCACGGTGACCTGACTGAGCAGACGTGGAGACCGGACCGCGACCGGCCCTTCGCCCAGAACCTGCCCGAGGTCGTGCACTCGGTGCGCGAGCTGGCCACAGCCGCAGCCGGGCTGCTCACGGGCGACGAACGCCTGCTCGTGCTGGGCGGGAACTGCACGATCGCGCTCGGCGTCTGCGCCGGCCTCCGGAGCGCCGGGGCAGAGCCGATCCTGATCTACATCGACCGTCATTTCGACCTCAACACTCCCGACAGCACCACCGAGGGCGCCCTGGACTGGATGGGCCTGGCCCACGCCCTGGGCTTGGACGGGGCCGTCCCCGAACTGGTCGGCGCCCTCGGCCCCGATCCGGTGCTGCACCCATCCTGCCTGTCCTACCTCGGCGTGGACGCCACCCAAGCCACCGACTGGGAACGGGCGCAGGTCCAGCGTCTCGGCCTCCCGGTGGTGCCGCAGGACGATCTCGTGCAGGCTCCGGCCGAGGCGGCGATGACGGCACACCGAGCGCTCCCGTCCGGCCCGTTCGCCGTGCACCTCGACGTCGACGTCCTCGACTTCATCGATGCGCCCATCGCCGAGAACGTCAACGGCCGCAATAGCGGCCCAACGATCGGGCAGCTCGAGCCTGCGCTCTCACAGCTCTGGCGTGACCCGGACTGCCGGGCACTGTCGATCGGAGAGCTCAACCCCGTGCACGCCGCCGCCGATCCCGACGCGCTCCCCTGCTTCGTCTCAGCCCTATCCAGAGCATTGGCTCCGCGACGGTGACAGCCGCCTGGGAGATCGCGCGGCAGGCGTGCGAGACCGAGGATGAGCGCGCCTAGGCCCGTGGGTGGGCCTGCCGATAGGTG
>JAPSIC010000091.1 GCA_031179165.1 Brevibacterium sp. | reverse complement strand
CTCGGCCGGCGCGGCGGACTTGTCGGCCGCGGTCTCGCTCGTCGGCTCGGCCCGCAGGCCGGCCATCCACTCGCGGAACAGTGATGACATCAGGACTCCAAATCGTCTGCGATCGCCCGCAGCAGGGCGGCGACCTTGTTCCCGTGGGTCGGGTCGGGATAGCGGCCGTGCTGCAATCCATTGCTGAGGTCATCGAGGACTTTGATGACATCTTCAACCATAACCGCCATGTCCTCCGCGGGCCGCCTGCGGATCTTGGCGACCTTCGCCGGCGTGCTCAGCGGACGTGCCTTGAGCACCTGCGCACCTCGGCGGGAGTCGACGACGTCGTATTCGAGTCGGGTGCCCTTGGTGATCTCCGTGCCCTCCGGCAGTACGGAGGAGTGCAGGAAGGCCTGGGAGCCGTCCTCGGCGACGACGAATCCGTAGCCCTTGTCGGCATCGAACCATTTCACGCGTCCGGTTGGCATGGTGTCCTCTCTGTTGTCGCTGTCGGTGTCGCCGGCCCCGCGAACGGTGCCGGTCGGCGGTGCTGGTCGGTGGTGCTGGTCGGTGGGTGGTGCTGGTCGTCGGCGGTGCAGGGGCATCGGTCGGACCGTCATGCGGGAGAGACTGTCGGGCCATCTCCGGTGCGGAGGCGGTGCCCCCGCATGTCGGTCGTGAGCGCGGCGCAGTTGACGGCTGTGCTGAGTGCGGGCGATGGCGAATCCGGATCCGGGGCCCGTGTCGCGGTGGTGGGGGCCACTTGACCTCGCGCCGATCGGCGGTGAGGCGGCGTTGCCGTCCGAACCAACGAGATCCTCGGTCAGAGTATTCCGTCCTGCGGGAGCTCGGCGAACCGCGGCCGGCGGTGTCGGTCGGCGGGCGGTGTCAGCTCTGGCCCACCTCAGTCTGCCTGCGCCGCAGGACCGCTCGGATCAGGGCCACCGCCGCCAAGGCGAACGAGATCGGAAGGAGGATCATCGGCAGATAGGTGAGCACGTGCGAGGGCGCGTACCCCATCCAGGCCTGCCCCAGAACGCCGATGAGTCCGACCGCTCCGAGCAGGGAGGCGGCAACGGCCGCGACGATGATGGCGGTGTCGACGCGCTTGGCAGACAATGCTCTTCCCTCCCGAGATCCTCATGCATGTGACCCGCCCATTGTACCCCGCAGGATAAACTGACCCTGATGTCAATGACCTTCAGCACGTGGCTGGCCCAGAGTCCTGATTTCGACTTCGAGTCCTTCGTCAGGACGCGTCGCGATCTCCTCCAACCCGAATCACCGACGGTCGGCGCCCTGGCCGCGGCCGCGTCCTCGCGCATCGGGGTCTCCCGCGGCATCGAGGCGCTCACCGCCACCGAGCTCGACGTGTTCATCGCCCTGGCCTCGGCCGCTCGGATGTCCGCCGACATCGCCGTGCGTGAGAATTCTCATATCGACCCCACCCTCGCCGAGGCGGTCCTCCCCCGCCTGCGCGACCTCGGCCTGGCCTGGCCGAGCACCCCCGCCGCAGCGAGCGCGGAATCCTCTGCCGCAGCGAGTGCGGAATCCCCCGACGAGGCGCGCGCGGCGACCCCGACCGGGGGCCGGCTGCTTGACGCCTGCCCCCTGTTGCGGATCCAGTCGGAGGCGATCACCCTGCTGCCCACCTCGGCGGCCGAATCGGCCCGGGCCCACCCCTGGCAGGCCTATGCGGGAGGAGTCGACGAGGCCGCCGAGTCGATTCCGCAGACACTCATCCACAACAGCGAACAGGCCGCCGTGGCGGAGGTGATCTCCTCCCTCCGCGGTCTGGTCGACGACCTGGCCGCCTCCCCGGTCTCCCGCCTGACCAGCGGCGGCATCTCCAAACGCGACGTCTCACGGTTGGCCAGGACGATCGACCTCGGCCTCGAGCAGACGATCACCCTGCTGCTCGCGGCGAAGTCCCTGGGCCTCATCGGGGTCCTCGACGACCCGCTCGATCCGCAGTGGACGGCCGGTGCCGATGCGGCGGCTCATCTCGAAGGCGATCGCGCCGAACTCTGGGCCGGCCTCGTCACCAGTTGGCTGCGCGAGTCCCAGGACGTCGCCCAGCTGGTCGCCGGGACCAGCGCCAACGAACGCCTCACCGTCCTCGCCACGCCGAAGAAGGCGCTGTTCAAAGGGTTCGGCCAATCGGTGCCGGCGATGCCGCTGCTGCGCTTCACCGTCCTCCAGATCCTCCACGACATCGGCCTCGGGTCCTCCCGATCGGCCCGCTGGATCCATGCCCAGGTCCTCGATCGGCATCCGCTCATCCCGGCCCATGAGTTCCGGATCACCGAGCAGATCCTCCACGCCGCGGTCACCCTGGGGCTGGCGACCACCCCGCTCAAGAGTCCCGACCGGTTCGGACCGAGCCGCTTCGGGGCGATGCTCGGAGCCGGGCTGGCGACCGCGATGGCCGATGAGTCCGCCCAGGATCCGTCGATCGCTCCCCTGGGCTTCAGCCTCGACCGCCTCGAGGTGCCCGCCGAGGTGATCGAGACCGTGCGCTCCGGCCTCGTCGAGGAGGTCGACACGGTCCTCATCCAGTCCGACCTCACCGCGGTCGCGACCGGTCCGATCCAACCCCGCGTCCACCACATCCTGCGCCGGTATGCCGTGGTCGAGGCGCGGGGGCAGGGAACGGTGTACCGCATCGACGCCGACACGGTCGAGGCCAGCCTGCAGTCGGGCACCGACCCGCAGGAGGCGCTGGCCCAGTTGGCGGAGATCAGCGCCAAAGAGCTGCCGTCGACGTTGGAGTTCCTCATCACCAACACCGCCGCCCGGCTGCACCGGGTGCAGGTCGCCGGGGCCCGCGCGGTCCTCGTCGTCGACGATCCCGTCGACCTCGATGTCATCCTCTCCGACCCGCTGATGCTGCCCGCCGGCCTCGAGCGGCTGGCTCCCACCGTCGCCGTCAGCCACATCGGCCCCGAACGCACCATGCACCTGCTCGAATCGGCCGACCACCACGCTCTCCTCCACGCCCCCGAGGGGACTCCGCGCAAGCGCTCGGTCATCACCCAGCCCGAACCGAGTGTCCACGTCCGCAAGCGCGCCCGCGTCACCGACGCCGACCTCGACGAGTACATCCGCATCCTCCGCTCCCCAGGAGCACGCCGGGAGACGAAGGCCCGCACCGAGGAGCCGCTCGGGCACATGGACCGCCTCCGCGAGGCGGCGACCCAGAAGCAGCTGGTGCGGATCAGGCTCGCCGACTCCCACGGACAGGAACGGGTGATCGAGATGCACCCGGCCACCGTCAACGGCGGCCGGGTGCGCGGGCGCGTGGCCACGACCGGTGCCGAGGCGTCCCTGTCGATCGCGCGGATCGTCAGCGTCGAACTCCTCGGAGCGGCGGGCTGAGAATGCGCCGCAACGGCTCAGCGCCGGACCGAGGGTTGCGCCGCAAGGGCGCAGCGCCACTCGAGCGGATCCGTGACCCGGGGCACGGGCCCGCTCGAGTGGAACAATCGGGGGAACGCGGGTGTTGATCTCGGCGGAGATCGCGTCGGCACCGTTCGTGCCGTCGATGTCCGTGACGGCACATTCGATGCCACAGCCGCAGGTCGCCTCGGCGGGAGAGGAATCAGGAGAAGCATGAACGGTCCTTTGATCGTGCAGTCCGACCGGACGGTGCTGCTGGAGTCAGGGCATCCCCTGGCCGTCGAGGCGGCCGTGGCGATCGCGCCGTTCGCGCAGCTGTCGCGGACCCCGGAGTACATCCACACCTACACGATCACGCCGCTGGGACTGTGGAACGCCCGCGCCAGCGGACACGACGCCGAATCCGTCGTCGACGTCCTCCTCGAGTTCGCGAAGTACCCGGTCCCGCACGAGCTGCTCGTCGACATCGTCGACATCATGGACCGCTTCGGGGTGCTCACCCTCATCGACCATCCCGTCCACGGGCTGACCCTGACCTCGAGCGAACCGCACCTGCTCGACGACCTCGTCGGCCAGCCCGACCTCGTCGGCAAGTTCGGCCAGCGCCTCGACGCCGACTCCGTCCTCGTCCACCCCTCGGAGCGCGGTGAGCTCAAGCATGCGCTGCTGACCCTGGGCCACCCGGTCTCCGACCATGCCGGCTATGTCGACGGCGAGGCGCACGAGATCGAGCTCAGCGACGACGCCCACGGCGGCGCCTGGCATCTGCGCGACTACCAGAAGGAGGCGATCGACCACTCCCTGCACGGGGAGTCCGGCGTCGTGGTCCTCCCCTGCGGCGCGGGGAAGACGATTGTCGGGGTGGCGACGATGTCGCGGGTGCAGACGACGACGCTGATCCTGGTGACGAACTCCGTGTCGGCCAAGCAGTGGAAGGACGAGATCCTCGCCCGCACCACCCTGACCGAGGACGAGATCGGTGAGTACTCCGGGTCGACGAAGGAGATCCGGCCGATCACCATTGCCACCTATCAGGTTCTCACCACTCGCCGGAAGGGTTCCTACCTGCATCTGGAGCTGCTCGACGCCAAGGACTGGGGGCTCGTCATCTACGACGAGGTGCATCTTCTCCCCGCGCCGATCTTCCGCCTCACCGCCAGCCTCCAGGCCCGCCGGCGGCTGGGGCTGACCGCGACTCTCGTGCGGGAGGACGGGCGGGAGGACGAGGTGTTCTCCCTCATCGGCCCCAAGCAGTACGAGGTGCCGTGGAAGGAGCTCGAGCGACAGGGGTTCATCGCGACGGCGAACTGCCACGAGGTCCGGGTCCGCCTCGACGGAGGAACACGGACGGCCTACGCCCGCGCCGACGGGGAGGACCGGTACCGGCTGGCCGCGACCTCGGATGCGAAGCTGCCGATCGTCCGCCAGCTCGTCGCCGATCATCCGGGCGCCCAGATCCTCGTCATCGGCCAGTACCTCGATCAGCTCGAGGAGGTAGGGCAGGTGCTCGATGCGCCCGTGCTCACCGGGCAGACTCCGGAGTCGAGGCGGCAGGAGCTGTTCCGCGACTTCCGGTCAGGCGCCCTGCGGGTGCTCGTCGTGTCGAAGGTCGCGAACTTCTCCGTCGACCTACCCGCCGCCTCGGTCGCGATCCAGGTCTCCGGTGCCTTCGGTTCCCGGCAGGAGGAGGCGCAGCGCCTCGGCCGGATCCTCCGGCCCAAGGCCGATTCGGGGTCGGCGACGTTCTACACCGTCGTCGCCGCCGACACGGTCGATGAGCATTTCGCCGCCCAGCGGCGCCGGTTCCTCACCGAGCAGGGCTACAGCTACGACATCGAGATGCGGTAACCGCCTCACGCGGGGCGTCTCAGGCGGGGGCGCCTCAGGCGGGGACGGCCTCGGGGGCCAGGTCGACGACCTGCCGACGCGCCACCCGGCGGGCCAGGCGAGCCTCGCCCCATTTGATGAATCCGACGCCGCCGAGGATGAACACGCCGCCGAAGAGCTGGATTCCGGTGGGCATCTCGGCGAGCAGGAGCCAGGCGACGATGACGGAGAACGGGACCTCGACGAGGTTGACGAACGAGCCGACCGTGGCACCGATGTAGCGCAGGCCGAGGATGCCGGTGATGTAGGCACCGGCGGTGAACACGACGATCAGCGCCATCGGCAGGATCCATGAGACCCGGTGCCCGCCGAAGTCGACGTCGGCCGCGACCGCCCCCGAGGGCATGAGCCCGACGAGGACGACGACACCCATCGCGAGCGCGCCGACGCCCATGCCGAGCCCGGTCAGGGCGACGGGCGGCACATTGATCGAATCCTTCGCCGAGACGAGGAAGTAGCTGGCCAGGCACACGGCCGCCGCGAGCGCCATGACGACGCCGAAGACGCTGATGGCCGAATTGCGCAGATCGAGGATGAGCACCAGGCCGAGCATCGACACGAGAACCCCGATGAAGGTCACGGTCGCCGGCCGGGTCCTCGATCGCGCCCAGATCCAGAACACGATGAGCATCGGCGCCGTCATCTCGAGCAGCAGAGCCACGGCGACGGTCAGGTGCTCGACGGCCATGAAGTAGAACCCCTGGACTCCGGCCATCGAGACCAGTCCGTAGGTGGTCACCGTCTTCCAGTGCCTGCGGACTTCGTCCCAGCGGCCGCGCAGTGCGATCAGGCTGGGGATGAGCAGGAGCAGGGCCGACCCGGTCAGGCGGATGAGCACGACCGAGCCCGGCGTCCAGCCGATCGCATACATCGTCTTCGCGATCGGCCCGGAGACCGCGAAGAAGAACGCGGAGACCAGGGTGAGAAGGAACCCGATGATGACGGCACGATTCATTCCTGACCTCCTGAGACTGGGCATGGGCGAGGGCGCGCGAGTGCCCTGTCAGTATTTCCCAGCGCCTGAAATGAGTCAAATGCGTTTTGCTCCTTACCGACTGTGGCACAATGACTGCACCATGACTCTTGCCCATGACATCCGCTCGAACCTGCTCATGCTCGTCGATCTGCTCAACACCGCAGGGCAGGCCGCAGAGGCGACCGATGCGCTGACGACGAGCTCTCAGCTGCGTGAGTTCGCGGCTCGGCACGACTTCTCGGGTCCGCTCGAGGCGACGGAGGCCGACGTCGCGGCGACCCGGAGGCTGCGAGCCCGCTTCGCCTCCGTCCTCGCCACCGACACCGAGGCGATCGAGGAGGAGGTCGCGACGGCGGCGAATCTCACACTCGCCGAGACCAATGCGCTGCCGCAGCTGGTCCGGCACGGGGACTGGGACTGGCACCTGCACGCGGTGGGCGCCTCGGCGAGCCTGTCCGACCGGGTCGCCGCCGACGTCGCCCTCGTGCTCATCGACCTGATCCGCGCGGGCGAGCTCGACCGGCTCGGCCGCTGCGCGGCCGAGGACTGCAGCGCCTACCTCGCCGATCTCAGCCGCAACCGCTCGAAGAGGTTCTGCGACACAGGCAACTGCGCCAACCGCACTCACGTCGCTGCCTTCCGCGCCCGCCAGGGATCATAGGCGCCGATGAGGATCGCAGGGAGGGGAACGTGAGGGCCCGCCCGGACACAGAGAAGGAGACCCTCCCATGTCACTGGAACCGCTGCGGATCGAGACCGGCCGGAAGTTCGCAGCCGCCCTCGCGACGATGACGGTGTGGCTCGTCCTGCTGTCCGGATTCCTCGTCGCCGCCTACATCATCCTGCTCTTCCATCCGAGTGACCCGCTGCCGGCGACTCTCGTCTTCCTCGCGATCTCCGCGATCGCGGCCCTCGCCTCCGGGCTCGCAGGTCAGGCGCTTATCCGCCTCACTCTCGGCCGCCACCGCACGGGCGGCAGCCTCACCCGGTTCAGCCGCTGCCAGCTCGGCGCCTTCGGCGTCGGCGCGGCCCTCTGCATCGGGTTCTCGCCGGCCTTCTTCGGCTCGGGTCCGACGGGATGGGTCATCGGGGTGGTCCTCGGGCTCGCCCTCGGCGGCCTCTCCCTCCTCCTGTTCCGCACGAACGCCCACCACCCCCTCGCCCACTCCCCCCGCCCCCTTCCCCGCACTCCGCGCCCCGGCACTGCACTTCCATCGGGCACCGCACTGACATCCGGCACCGCACTGGCATCCGGCACCGCGCTGACAGCCGGCACCGTGGTCGAGCACTGGTGGGGCATTCCCCGGCTGAGCGTGCCCGAATTCTCGGTTGTCGAGTACACCGACCCGCATGGACGGACCCGGCGGGTGAGGCACCTGAGCCAGCAGTCTCCCACAGGTCCCGGCGCCATCGGTCAGGTGCAGATCGACCTCCGGAATCCGGAGAGGGTGCTGCGATTCAGCGTTGCCCCGCGCAGCCGTAACTTGTGAGCACATTGCGCGAGAGCTGAAATTCGCCTCAATTCAGGCCATGGTTCCTGAGAGCGGAAGTCGCGGTATCGACCGAAAGGGACTTTCCCGGGAACCTCGAAGTGATGCAGATCACAGTCACGTTCAGGAAACAGCCACCCGCCACTCAGACTTCGGCCCCAGACTGGAGGCATGAGCACACAGAATGAGAGCGACATCGAGGCCACACTCCTCGTTGTCGACGATGAGCCCAACATCCGTGAACTTCTCTCGACCAGCCTGCGCTTCGCCGGATTCGACGTCGTCTCCGCCGCCAACGGCGCCGAAGCCCTGCGACTGGCCGAGCAGACCAACCCCGACCTCCTCGTCCTCGACGTGATGCTGCCCGACATGGACGGCTTCACCGTCACCCGTCGACTGCGCCAGATCGGGATGAACGCCCCCGTCGTCTTCCTCACCGCCCGGGATGACACCTCGGACAAGATCACCGGACTGACCGTGGGCGGCGACGACTACGTGACCAAGCCCTTCAGCCTCGAAGAGGTCGTCGCCCGGATCCGGGCGGTGCTCCGCCGCACCCGCAGCCTCGAGGACGAAGAGAACGCCGTCATCGTCGCGGGAGATCTCGAACTCGACGACGACACACACGAGGTGCGCCGCTCCGGCATCCTCATCGACCTCTCCCCCACGGAGTTCAAGCTCCTGCGCTACCTCATGCTCAACGCCAACCGGGTGCTGTCGAAGTCGCAGATCCTCGATCATGTCTGGGAGTACGACTTCGGCGGGGACACGGGCATCGTCGAGTCCTACATCTCCTACCTGCGCCGCAAGATCGATGTCACTCCCGAAACCGATGCGGCCGGTCATCCCATCGAGATGGAATGGACACCGATGATCCAGACCAAGCGCGGGGTCGGCTACATGCTGCGCACACCTGAGTCCAAGTAGTCGTCCAAGCGCAGGCGGTACATTACTCACGTGGCAAGAGAATCCCGTCCCAGCTCCCCCAGCTTCTGGGAAGAGTGGTCACTGACCACCAAGCTGCTGGCCATCATGATGCTCCTCATGCTGCTCGTGCTCTCCGGCACGAGCGCCTGGGTGCTGGAGAACCTGCGTGACAGCTTGATCGAGCGGACCGACGAACGACTCATCTCCGCCTCGGAGACTCTCGCCCAGCAGGCCTACCAGGAGGTCTTCCAGCCGGCCGAGCTGCAGTCGACGGACTCCGCGGACGAATCTCCCGCCACCATCGACTCGAATTCCTGGGACGAGCTCCAGGATCTGCTTCCCGGCGGATTCTACGTCCAGTTCTACGACTCCGACGGTGAACCGATCCGGGACCCGGTGGCCCCGGAGCCGAACAATCGGCCGATCCTGCCGCACATCACCGAGGAGAAGGTCTACGAGCTCTCGGGGGCTCCGTTCACCGTCAGCGGGATCCAGTCCCAATGGCGGGCGCGGGCGATGAAGGTGCAGAACACCGACATCCTCGTCGCCATCGCGGTGCCCTTCGACCGCGAGATCGACAACATCAACGAACGCGCCCGCAACACGATGATCGGCATCGGCCTGATGGCCCTGGCGATGGTCGCCGGCGTCGGCTACTGGGCGATCAACAACACCTTCCGACCCCTGCGCGACATCGAGAAGACGGCGTCGCGCATCGCCGCCGGCGATCTCAGCCAGCGCGTGCCGAGCTTCCCCCGCAACACCGAGCTCGGTCGCCTGTCGGGGGCGCTGAACACGATGCTGGGCCGCATCGAGGACTCGTTCGACGGTCAGACCCGGTCGGAGAAGCGCATCCGGCAGTTCGTCTCCGACGCCTCGCACGAGCTGCGGACCCCGCTGGTGACCATCCGCGGCTATGCCGAGCTCTACCGGCAGGGCGCGATCACCAAGCCCGAGGATGTCGCGCAGGCGATGGAGCGGATGGAGTCCGAGGCCAAGCGCATGGGCGTGCTCGTCGACGACCTCGTCGTGCTCGCCCGTCTCGACGAGCAGCGCCGCGCCGAGATCGGTCCCATCGATCTCCACAAGATCGTCCGGGACGCGGCCGCCGACACCGCGGCCCAGGCCCCCGATCGCGACATCAGCTTCATCGGCCTCGACGGCGCGGACGCGCCGCAGGTGCCGATGATCCAAGGATCGGAGACGAAGATCCGGCAGGTCATCGTCAACCTGGCCGGCAACGCGGTCCGCCACACTCCGGAGAACACGGCGATCGAGTTCGCCGTGGGAGCGATCGGCTCCCCCGCCGAGGAGGCCCGCAGGTCCCAGGCCGGGCAGGGCGCCCGTGAGGCCGGGGCCAAGAACGGGACCAAGGCGGGTGCGAAGGAGAAGTCCCGCGAGCGCGGCTTCGTCACCGGCGGGGTGCGGATCTTCCGCCGAGGCGACTCCACCGGCAACGACCAGTCCGACGCGAGCCAGCCGACGGGCATCGTCCCCGATGTCACGGCGGCAGGAACCGTGTCCGTCGACGACTCGCTGCGCGGATTCCCCAACGGCAGGGTCCGGTTCGAGGTCCGCGACCATGGAGAGGGCATCGACCCCGAGGTCGTCCCCCGCATCTTCGAGCGGTTCTACCGCCTCGATGTCTCCCGCACCCGCGACACCGGAGGATCGGGGCTGGGACTGTCGATCGTCAAGGCGATCGTCGAGAACCACCATGGCGCGATCTCCGTGCACGAGACACCCGGCGGAGGAGCGACGTTCCGCGTCGACCTGCCGATCCCAGAACGCGAAGACAATGCTCCGAACGCGCGAAAGGACGAGCGATGAGCAGCAACGACGACCAGGGCAACACCCCCGAGGGCCAGAGCCGGAACGGGGAGGAAGGCACCACACAGCCGAGCCGAGGGCGTCACGGCGAACAGGACTACAGGACGTTCCCGCGGGATTCCTCGCGCGGACCGTCCGAGGGTTCTCCCGGCGCGTCCGAGACCCCGCGCACCTTCGGCCCCCGCTCGTCCGAGACCCCGCGCACCTTCGATTCCGGCTCGTCTCAGGGTCCCGAACGGGTCAGTCCGCCCGTCGCACCTCCGGCGCGCGGGTACTCGCAGCAAGCGGGGCCGCACCAAGGACAGGGACAGCAGCAGAACCCAAGGTCTCAGGACACGGGCTCGCACCAGAACATGGGCCAGCACGGTCAGGGCCAGCACCCCGGTGGGCCCACTTATCCGCAGCCACCTGTGCACAACCCGGCCGGGCAGGGCCAGGGTCCGAACCCCTACGACCGCCCCGGCAGTTCCCATCCCGGGGCTCATCCGGGCTCTCACCAGGACGCGTCGCAACACTCAGGACCCCAGCACGGCGGCCCCCAGCACGCAGAACCCCGACATGCGGGACCTCAGCATGCAGGACCCGTGCAGCCGGGCTCCCCCGGCAGCGGTCCGCCCGGTTCCGACAGCGGCGCGGCCCATGCCTCGGGTGGAGGGTTCGGACAGTACCCACCCGAGCAGCCGCCTCGGCGGGAGAAGAGGGGACCGGGATGGGTGGCGACGATCGCCATCGCCGCGATCGCCGCTCTGCTCGGCGGGGCCGCCGCCTTCGGCGGAAGCTACGCGCTCACCTCGATGCAGGACCAGCCCAACCGTCAGGTGGCCGAGCAGACGATCGAGACCCCGGACTGGACCGCGGTCGCGAAGAAGACCTCGCAGAGCGTCGTCTCGATCCAGGCCGCCTCCGAGGGCCAGGTGGTGGCGCTCGGATCCGGGTCGGTCTACGACGATCAGGGCCATGTCGTGACGAACAACCACGTCGTCGCCCCGGCCGACACCCCCAGCGGCGAAATCAATGTGACGATGAAGAACGGCGCGTCCATCCGAGCCGAGATCGTCGGCCGCGATCCGTCGACGGACATCGCGATCATCAAGCTCGAGCAGATGCCCGACGGCGTCACACCACTGCCGGTGGGCGATTCGCACGCACTGCAGGTGGGCGACCCGGTGATGGCGCTCGGCAACCCGCTGGGCCTGGCGGACACCGTCACGACCGGAATCGTCTCTGCCCTCGACAGACCCGTGAGCACCGAGAACATCGGCGAGAACGCGTCCGCCCAGGAGAAGGAGATGACGATCACCAATGCCATCCAGACGGACGCGGCGATCAATCCGGGAAACTCCGGCGGTCCCCTCGTCGACGGCAACGGCAAGTTCATCGGCGTCAATTCGGCCGCCGCGTCCCTGAGCCAGCCGGGCGAGGGCGGGCAATCCGGATCGATCGGCATCGGCTTCGCGATCCCCGCGGCACAGGCGGTGATGATCGCCGACCAGCTGATCGCGACGGGAGAGGCGAAACATCCCTTCTTCGGCGTCACCATCGCCGACGGGCAGGTCAAGCAGGGAGGGATCACCCGCGGCAGCGCCGAGGTGCAGTCGGTGCAGAACGGTTCGCCGGCCGCCGCCGCCGGCCTCCAGCAGGGTGATCACATCATCGCCGTCGACGGTACGCCGGTCAACAACGCGATCGCGCTGCGCGCCCTGGTCAGGGCGCAGCCGGTGCAGGAGCCCATCGACTTCACCATCATCCGCGGCGGTCAGGAGCTCACGCTCTCGGCGACCCTGGTGCTCCAGTAGTCGCCTCTGCTCCAGAGGTCATCTCGCGCCGGTCACCCGGCCACCGAGGCGACCCTGGCAGTCGGCTCGCGCCGCCCACCCGGCCACCGGACCTCAACGCCACGGCCGTGAATGGCACCCGAGGCTCCTCCGACTCGGGTGCCCGCGGCTGTTGACACCCCGACCCACTCGGGTGCGATGGGGTGTGGACGAAGAGACCTCCGTCCACACCCTGCCTCGCCTGCCTTCTCATCGCTGCCACGACCCGACACGATGAAGGGCCACCGCCAGTTCGCACTCAGGAGACATCATGAGCTTTGAAGTCGACGCCGACCGCGTCTCATCCGCCGCCACCGCCACGGCCGCCACCTCCCAGACCCTCGTCGCGGAAGCCCACACGATGCTGCGGAACCTGCTGGCGCTGCAGGACTGCTGGAAGGGTGCCGCGGCACAGAACTTCCAATCCGTGATCAACGAATGGGAGGGCGCGCAGAAGCAGCTGTTCGAGTCCCTCAACTCCATCCATGGGGCCTTGAATACCGCCGCTCAGCAGTACTCGGAGGTCGAAGCGGCGAACTCGCGGCTGTTCGCCCCCTGAGCTCGGAGTCCGTGCTCCCGGATCGTGCCCCGTCTGGCCGTTTTCCTTGTCGACACCTGGCGAATTGTCAGTTTTTGTCAGTAAGCTGAAGACGATAGTTCCAGGCGGTGTCGGCAGGCGAATCCCCACTTCGGGGAGGACCGGTCACGCAGCGTCGGGTCAAGACCAATGCAGGAGTCGACTACGGATGAGTATCTTCCAAAGAATCGCGATGATCTTCGGTGCGAAGGCCAACAAGGCCCTGGACAAAGCCGAGAACCCCAATGAAACTCTCGACTATTCGTACCAGAAGCAGCTGGAGCTGCTGCAGAAGGTTCGACGCGGAGTCGCCGACGTCGCCACCAGCCGCAAACGCCTCGAGCTGCAGATCACTCAGCTCGAACAGCAGCAGAACAAGCTCTCGGGTCAGGCACAGAAGGCCATGGAGATCGGTCGTGAGGACCTCGCGCGCGAGGCGCTGACCCGCAAGTCCGGTCTCTCGCAGCAGATCAGCGACCTCCAGACCCAGCACGAGGCGCTTCAGGGCGAGGAGCAGAAGCTGACGATGGCTTCGCAGCGCCTGCAGGCCAAGGTCGACGCCTTCCGGACCAAGAAGGAGACCATCAAGGCCACCTACACCGCGGCCGAGGCCCAGTCGAAGATCGGTGAAGCCTTCTCCGGCATCTCCGAAGAGCTCGGCGATGTGGGACTGGCCGTGCAGCGAGCCGAGGACAAGACGGCGTCGCTGCAGGCCCGGGCCGGAGCCGTCGACGAGCTCATCGCCTCCGGTGCGCTCGAAGACGTCACGGGAACCCGCAAGGATGACATCAGCGCCCAGCTTGACTCCCTCTCCAGCGAGAACGATGTGGAGTTGGAACTGGCACGGATGCGCGAATCGCTTCCGGCCGGTTCCCAGAACCAGCAGAAGTCTCTCGAAGGCGAGGACAAGTGATGATCGTCAGAATCATGGGCGAGGGCCAGTACGATGTGGCGGAGGTC
>JAPSIC010000220.1 GCA_031179165.1 Brevibacterium sp. | reverse complement strand
ATGCATGGCTGGAGTTCACTGTGGAGGAGGATGTCCGCGACGGCAGGACAGGCACTCGGTACCGACAGCGGGCACTGTTCATCCCCCGCGGACTGCGGGGACGGCTCTACTGGGCGTTCGTCTCACCATTCCACCGGCTGATCTTCCCGCAGATGGCGAAGAACATCGACAAGGCGGCACGGCGGGTGCCGCGCGGGGTCAGGTGACGAAGGAGAGACGACGGGGCGTCGCCTCTTCATGGAGCGAGGTCCCGTGCTGGGTGTCCTATCGGCTCAGTGTTTCGCCGACGTGGGGTTGATGCGCACGATCTCCGCGTTGAGCACGGTCGCGAAGCCGACCCAGCCCGCGTAGGGGGCGAGCAGTGCCGCTGAGGTGCGGTCCACCTCGGCGGCCTTCCGGATCAGGTGCAGGGTCGACGCCTCGAGAGCCACCGAGTCGAGCAGGGCCGCACGCGGTCGCTGCGCGGAGAAGAACAGCCAGCTCCAGGAGACGTTGATCGCCAGATTGATGGCGAGGTCGCGGGTGAAAGCGGTGCGGGACGCCTCGTCGGGCAGGCGGCCCTGGACCCGGCCCGAGGCGATCGCCGTCAGTGTGTACAGAGACGTCCATGCCGGACCGAACACCCAGCCCGGTGGCTGCCACGCGGGCTTGTCCAACTTCTTGTACCAGCGGGAATCGACCCTCGTGCCCAGTGCGCCGAGCACGGCGGCACCGGCAGTGAGCGCGACGGGCAGCCCGAAACGTGTCCACGTGTGTCTCATCTGTTCGAGTCTATGGCTGCGCGGAGGAGCGGGGAAGACCCTCGCGTCAGAGTGACCCAGTAGACTGTTCCGGTACTGACTCCCTCTCTTTCACTTCGAGGTGAACTTAACTCATGCCAGCAATCGTGGTCGTCGGCGCTCAGTGGGGCGACGAAGGTAAAGGCAAAACCACCGACATCCTCGGCACCAGCGTCGACTACGTGGTCAAGCCCAACGGTGGGAACAACGCAGGCCACACGGTTGTCGTCGGGGGAGAGAAGTACGAGCTCAAGCTCCTTCCTGCAGGGATCCTCTCACCCAACGTCGTGCCCGTCATCGGCAACGGAGTCGTCGTCAATCTCGAAGCCCTGTTCGAGGAGATCGACGCCCTGGAATCGCGTGGCGCGGACACCTCGAAGCTGCGGATCTCGGCCAACGCCCACCTCGTCGCGCCCTACCATCAGACGATCGACAAGGTGACGGAGCGGTTCCTCGGCAAGCGGGCCATCGGCACCACCGGGCGCGGAATCGGCCCGGCGTACATGGACAAGGTCGGTCGCCTCGGCATCCGGGTCCAGGACATCTTCGACGAATCGATCTTGCGGCAGAAGATCGAAGGCTCGCTGCGCCAGAAGAACGAGCTCCTTGTCAAGGTCTACAACCGCCGTGCGGTCAGCGTCGAGGAGATCGTCGAGTACTTTCTGCGCTACGTCGACCGGCTGCGGCCCTACGTCGCCGAGACCGAGCAGATGCTCAACGACGCCCTCGACCGTGACGAGGTCATCGTCATGGAGGGTGGCCAGGCGACGATGCTCGACGTCGACCACGGTACCTACCCGTTCGTCACCTCGTCGAACCCGACCGCCGGCGGATCCTGCGTCGGTTCGGGCATCGGACCGACCCGCATCAACCGCGTCGTCGGTATCGTCAAGGCCTACACCACCCGCGTGGGCGCCGGACCGTTCCCCACGGAGCTGTTCGACGACATGGGCGAATACCTGCAGAAGGCCGGGGGAGAGTTCGGTGTCAACACCGGCCGCCCCCGCCGCTGCGGTTGGTATGACGCCGTCATCGCCCGCTACGCCTCCCGCGTCAACGGCTTCACCGACTATGTGCTGACGAAGCTCGACGTGCTCACCGGCATCAAGGAGATCCCAGTCTGCGTGGCCTACGACGTCGACGGTCAGCGCCACGATGAGATGCCGGTCAGCCAGTCCGACTTCCATCACGCCAAGCCGATCTACGAGTACTTCGAGGGCTGGGACGAGGACATCACCGGAGCCCGGACGTTCGAGGACCTGCCCGTCAACGCGCAGAAGTACGTGCTTGCGCTCGAGGAGATCTCCGGCTGCCGGATGTCGGTCATCGGCGTCGGCCCCGACCGCGAACAGTCGATCGTGCGCCACGACCTGCTCGACTGATTCCTGGTCGGAGTGGCGCGGCGCCTCGGCAGGGGTCGAGGTGATGAGGCATCGGCGGGTGTGGAACGTGTCATATTCGCCGTGACGCATGGATCGCAGAGGACTAGCCTGAAGTGAGCGACGGGGTCTGCCCGTCGCGGATTTCCACGAGAGGAGATCACTTCATGAAAGCGATCGTGTTCGAAGACTTCAAGACGTTCCCCACACTCAAAGAGGTCGAGAGACCGACTCCGGGGCCAGGGGAGGTCCTGCTCAAGGTCGCCGGCGCCGGTGCCTGCCATTCCGATGTCGCCGTCTACGACGAGTTCGACAAGGACGGGCCGGGAGCCATCCCGCCGCCCTTCATCCTCGGTCACGAGAATTCGGGATGGATCGAGGAAGTCGGACCCGGCGTCACCGGGTTCGAGAAGGGCGACGCCTACCTCGTCTACGGCCCGGTCGGCTGCGGCAAGTGCCGCGCCTGTTCTCGCGGTCAGGACACCTACTGCGAGAACGCGACCACCAACCCCTACCTGGGCATCGGACTGGGCCGCGACGGCGGAATGGCCGAATACGTCACCGTGCCCGTGCGCAACCTCGTCCCGCTCGGCGATGCCGACCCGGTCGCGGCCGCTCCGCTCTCCGATGCCGCGCTGACGCCCTATCACGCGATCAAGAACTCCCTGCCGAACCTCAACGGCGGCGGTCGCTACGCCCTCGTCATCGGCCTCGGCGGACTCGGACAGATCGCCGTGCAGATCCTGCGCGCCCTGACCGGCGCGACGATCATCGCCACCGACATGAAACCCGAGGCGATGGCCAAGGCCGCCGACCTCGGCGCGATCACCGTCGAGGGAGGGGAGGGTCAGGTCGAGCGCATCCGTGAGATCACCGGCGGTAAGGGCGTGGACGCGGCCTTCGACTTCGTCGGAGCCGGTCCCACCGTCGCGGTGGCCGCCGGTTCGATGGGCCGGATGGGCCGGTGCACCATCGTCGGCATCGCCGGCGGAAGCTACGAGTGGTCGTTCTTCACCACCCCGTACGAATCGACCCTGACGAACACCTACTGGGGAACCATCGAGGATCTCCACGAGGTCGTCGACATGTACAAGGCCGGGCAGATCATGCCGGAGATCGAGCGCTACAGCCTCGACGACGGGCTCGAGGCCTACCGGAAGCTGCAGGCCGGCGAACTCTCCGGCCGGGCCGTCGTCGTGCCCCACGGCGAGTGAGAGCAATCATGGTCTGCGGTGAGACCCATCGCGCATCGCGGTGAGTGGGAAATCGCCGG